>NZ_LRPD01000018.1:0-78061 GCF_001605865.1 Acinetobacter sp. NRRL B-65365
ATTCAATATTAATTTATAAGCGATTAAATAATCAATATAAGAATAGCCCACTTAATCGCATATCAACAATAAAATGGCTTTTTATTTACAATAAAACAAAAAAAGTAGAGTTTTGATATAAAAAATAGATTTTATTAAATTAAATAAAGGGTCACACCAAACAACAATTATATTAACGTATTCTTAAATTTCACTAAAAAATTTCTGATTTGCTCATTTATAGGATGGTGCTTTTGAAGTAGCTGTTCTGTAATACGCTCAAAAACACCACATTATGAAATTTCTTATATATTCAAATAAAATAGACATAATTGTCTTTATAATTATTTGTTTGTTATTAATTGATGTCCTACATTTTCTTCTAGCTGAATAATCTTCTGTCTAATCGAATCGGGGATATTGAGTTTGCCTGATGTTACTTTATCTACACAAACCATCACTGCCTCACCAGTGGCAATAATCTGATTCTGGCTTTCACTCCATAATACATAATGCATACGAAAAGCACTATTTCTCAGCTCTTCAATACGCGCACCAATATGTAACACATCGGGATAAAATACAGGTTTTAAATATTTACATTGACTCGAAGCAACCACTGTCAATATCTCCTGATCGAAGATATTTAATTCCATTAAATAGGCAATACGGGCACTTTCCATATAACGATAATACTGCACATTATTGACATGGCCAAAAGCATCCATATCACCCCAAGCCACAGCCTGCCGATGAATAACAGGATAGACAGACAGTTCTTTCATATTTACACTCATATCTTGAAATTAAGAAAATTCACATCATTTTCAAATATTAAATTTAACTGCTTGATTAAGTCCTGATTATCACCCAATGTCGACTTAATCCTTAAATAACTCATTAATATATTATCAGGATATAAAGTTAATAACTGCTCTGCTTCTGCCTGACGCTGTGTCGCGGTATAAATATGCCACTTTGCAAAGGCTAGCATTGGAACGCTGGTATAACGCTGTTCCAGTTGAATAATACGCTGCTCAACATAGGCATAATCTGGAATCTGCTTGAGCAATTGCTGCTGAAACCACAAATAAAACACTTCTGGATCGAACTGATCTTGTAATAGGTGCAGCGCCAGGTCTTCATGTTGCACGCTCATCTCAGGCATGCGCGCCAACAATTTCAACCAAAGCACTTTGCTGCTATAAGGACGCGTTTCAATCTCATCCTGCAACACCAGATAGCGCTGTTGTAATGCAGCTAGATCATCCACGGATGCCTGATCAAAATGAATTAATAATTGCTGCAACCATAAATCACGATGTTCTGCATCCAACAAACCATATTGAGTGGTCTGCAAGAATAACCATGGTTCTTGTAGCGCCAGTTTGCCCCACAATGCAGTAATACGTTGTTGATACGCCGTTTCTATTTCAACTAACCATGGAGAAAGCTGATGCTGCGCCAAAAATTCTAAATGTGTTAGCGCTTTCTCGGTTTCTTTTTGCTCAAGGAAAATATCAATACGCTGCAATTCAGCCAATTCAAAAGCCATCGGTGCGGATTTATCCAGACTTTGCAAGGCGGCTGCATAATCGCCATTTTGATAATCAAATTGTGCATCAATAATATTGCTGAGCAAACCAGACTGGGTAAATACCCGCTCAATAAAAACCTGCTGATCTTTTGAAGCGTCTAACAACCAGACAATGCCGAGCTGCTCATAAGGATGTAATTCCTTAAAGTGCAGGATAGTTTCTTTTTTTCTTTGCTCACGGGTGAAATACCGTTTAGCGATTAACCAGCACAATTGCGAGAACAGACTAATTGCAATAAACAGTGCAATCAGCCCCCAAACACTGCTCTGGAATTGCCATTCTCGCCAGTAGATATAAACATAGCCATTTCCATAGCCATAACTCAACACAGAAAATAATGCGAAAAGCACCAAAGCCGAGAGAAAATAAATCAACATTAATTGCTTCATGACAGATTATCCCAACAAACCTAAGCTTGTTAATTTCGGTGTTGGCACTGCTTGCTGGTTTAAGATTTTCTCTAAGCGCAGTTTCATTTTCTGGCTATTTTGATCAGGTAACTCTGCAAGTAACTGGATCACTTCCTGAACCGATTTCTGATATTCAGTAAATTGACCTTCATGTAATGCTTGAGATGCCAGCAATAAACGTAACTGTGCTTCTTTCAAAGTAATATTGCGGCTCATTAAATCAGGCGATGAGCGTTGAACTTTTTCTAGTTTAAACCAGTGCCACCATGTCGCACTTTCACCTTTTTCAATGGATACTTTCGGGTTTTGAAGATCTTGCGCAATCTTTTGATCCAGTTGCTGCAATAATTGATCAAGCTGCTGCTGTTGCTGGGTTTGATTTAAAACAAATTGCTGGATCGCCTGTTTATCCTGCTCTATCGATTTAATCAGACTATCTTGTAACGCGGGTGAAACTGCATATTGCACCACGTGTTGCTGTGCCTGATTCAGTTGTTCCAACGCATAGATAAATTGCTGCTGATCCAGCGCAAACTGCACCAGTTGCATTTGCTGCTTAATCAGGATAATCGGTGAGATGCCCTCAACCGTCATTGGAATTGAACTATTATCTGTAGGCTCAACTACACGATTATTCTGCAACTGACGTTGGACCGCGACAAATTGATCATTCAATAATGCATAACGCTGTTCAGTCTGGGTAAGCTGCTGTTGAAGCTGGGGAACCGTTTGAGAATATTGTGCAACATCGTAACTGAGTTTAGCCAACCACAATAAACTCAGCCCTAATATTAAATAACCAATTTTTCTCATACATGTCCTTGCCAGTCTCTCATGCGTTGAATGATCTCTGATGCAGATAAATTTTCAAGCTGAATAATGTTAAATGCTTTATTTGTCTGTGTTCTGGTTTTTTCTAATAGTTGTGCCAGCCTTTCCCCCAGTACTAAATAAATCCATGCTCGGGGCGGCTGTTGTTGTTCACACATCTGCTGCCAGTAATTCCAGCTCGCTTCGCTACTAATCAGTACCGTAACATGCTGTTGAGGGTTTATCTGGTTTAGAATTTCAGGAAATAGCGCAAAACTTTGTTGGGGACATTGACGGCGATAAAGCACAAAATTGAGTACTTCAATCCCCTGCTGCTGCAATTGCTGCATCATGAATTGTCGTCCACCTAGCCCCCGCCAGAACGCAATTTTCTTTAAATTTTTCTGCTGTTTTAAAATAGGTAAATCCAGCATGCCTTCTGAGTTTTCGACCTCAGGCACATCACTTTGAATATTAAATCGTGCCAGCGCCTGTGCAGTGGTTTGCCCCACTGCAATCCATCGAACATGTTGCAACTGTTCAAGTGTGACACCTGCTTGCTGCAAATATTGCATTCCCACTTCAACAGCGGTTGGGCTGACCACCACAATTGCCTGAACCTGATCAAGCTGCTGATAGAGCTGCTGCAAGCCTTCCGAAAAAGGCTCCGCAACCAGTTCAAGTAAAGGCAAACCCACAACCTGATAGCCCGCCTCGGACAATGCCTGTGTTAGAGCACCCGCACGGTCTTCAGGACGTGTATTGATAAACAGCATTAATACAACGCTTTTAGCAACTCACCCGCACCTTGCGCCAATAAGCGTTGTGCCAGTTGCTCACCCAGTTGCTCAGCCTCGGCTGGTGCGCCAACCAGTTGTTCTTTTAATAAAGTATGTCCGTCGACACTCCCCACGCGTCCTTCGATCTGAAGCTGATCATTGGCTAAAGTGGCATAGCCTGCGATGGGAACCTGACAGCCACCTTCAAGATAAGCATTGAAAGCACGTTCTGCACGAACACAAATCGAGGTTTCTTCATGTTGTAATGGCTGGATCAGTTTTAACAATGCGTCATCATTTGCACGGCATTCCAATCCCAGCGCACCTTGTCCAACTGCTGGCAGACTAAGTACAGGTGCCAGACAATGACGAATACGGTCTGACAAACCTAAACGTTTCAGACCCGCACTCGCCAAGATGATTGCATCATACAAACCATCATCCAGTTTGGATAAACGGGTACCGACATTACCACGCAGATCAATAATTTCCAGATCTGGGCGTTGCTGTAAAATCTGGCATTTACGACGTAGGCTCGAAGTACCGACTTTTGCACCTTGCGGTAACTCATCAAAATGCTGGTATTGATTCGAAACGAATGCATCCAGCGGATCTTCACGCTCACAAATTACCGCTAAGTTTAGGCCTTCAGGCAAATGCATCGGTACATCTTTCATGGAATGGACGGCTAAGTCTGCGCGCCCATCGAGCAATGCGGCTTCCAGTTCTTTAACAAACAAACCTTTACCACCAATTTTTGCCAGTGGTGTATCAAGAATTTTGTCACCCTGCGTCACAAACTTGACCAGCTCAACCGTTAAATCTGGATAAAGCGCATTTAAACGAGAACGGATATGCTCGGCCTGCCAAAGTGCAAGCGGGCTTTGTCGAGTCGCAATTTTTAAGGTTTTCATAAATTCAAGTGAAGTATTGATCAAAGCAATTGCTCCCAACTTAACTTGATCACCCGAAATTGCAAGTAAAAAATCATAAAGTGATCATTCATTCAGCTGAAAAGCCGCATTTACAATTGATGCATACACTCTCTTAAACTTGGCAAATGACGGCGGCTCACAGATAAACGCTCATCCAGCTCACGTAACCGAACCTGATATTGTCCTGCTGCAACCAGTTCCAGACCTTCAAGATAGTCTAACGACACCAGCGCATTACGGTGAATACGGATAAAGCGGTCTGCGAACTCCAACTCCAGATCCTTGAGTGTTTCATCAATCAGTACGCTGCCATTTTTATGGCGAACCGTGACATATTTTTGATCCGCTAAAAAATAATATACATTTTCTAATGGAATCAGCTCTACCCCGCGATAAGTCTTCGCAGCAATTTGTTGGCGTTGGGTTTTAGTATCGTACATATCATCTTGTTGTTGTAAGCCAGTCATCTGTGCTTGTGTAAGTTGAGTTAAATGATTAAATACCTGCTGTAGATCTTGTTGTGCAACAGGTTTCAGTAAATATCCTTGTGCTTGAAATTTAAATGCTTCCAATGCATGTTGATCGTATGCTGTACAGAAAATAATGGCCGGACGAGGATTGAGCTGGCTGAGCTGTTCAGCACATTCCAGACCATTCATCCCGGGCATTTGAATATCCAGTAAAACAACATCTGGTGAGTCATTTTCAATATGATTTAACACATCCTGTCCATGATGCGCTGTCGCAATGACTTCATGCCCCATTTGAGTCACTAAACGTGACAAACGCTCTACAGCAAGGGGTTCATCATCAGCAATCAGAACTCTCATCCTTTTCTCCTTGTCACCGTTAACTTCATATCCATCATTTTTATGGTTAACTCGACTTATTATTTTACTTGATCGTGGTAATTTACCACCGTCGTATATAACGACGCTCCCCCGTAAATCTGAAACTTCACCGTTTGCCCATAATAAGCTTTCAGGCGCTGCTTCACATTTTCAATCGCTATACCATTTCCTTTTCTCGATTTTATTGTATCGTGAGAATAAGGGTTAGTAATGACTATAGTGACTTGATTTTGCAATATTTCAACCAATACGCTGATGGTTGAGGGCTGCAAAACTTTTTCTACCCCATGAAAAATACTATTCTCCAGCAAAGGTTGCAACGTTAATAACGGAATGGTGATCCGTTTTAATTCAGTTGGCGTTGCCTGTATGTTCCATTCTACATTCAAACGCTCTCCCAAACGCATCTTTTCAATACTTAAATAGTGCTGGCATAAATCAATTTCTTCCGCCAGACTCACCAGCTTCAGCTCCTGAAAACTGGCACGGAATAATCTGGACAAATTAATCAGCATATTTTCCGCTTTGTCAGGATCAATCGCGATCAGACTCACCACGCTATTTAAGCTGTTAAATAAAAAATGTGGATGAATGCGTGCCTGCATGGCCTGAATACGAGCATTCAATTCACTGTATTGCTGATTCATCCATTGTTCGCGCATGTACAAATAGCGCATGCAGAAAGCACCCAGCAACACCCCATAACCTAAGTGCAAGCTGGTTCCGTGGAATAGAATCTCTTCGGAAAATGCCCCAGAACGTGTAGCCCAATATTGCAGAACATTCACCACACAGGTGGTAAACAGGACAATCATTTGCAGCAGGATAAAGCCCAGAACCAGAGCAACCTTTTGACTAAATTTGGCAAAAAAATCCTGAAAATAATCCACCAGCGCCGAAAAAGACAAAATTACCCAGTTAATAAAAAACATATATTGCAGGACACGAATGCCCTCCAAAGCCTGCCATGACCGAGCTTCAGCCAAAGCCAGCACCATCGCCAGCACATTACTTGCTACAATTAATTCTAATAAGTGTTGCCATTGCCCAATTTTCGTAAAAAAATAGGAGCCTGATGGATTTCCCCCCTGACGAGTTTGCGATAACTTCTTACGTCGAGTTTCGGCAACTGTGTTTGGATTTGCTATACTCTTTTTTATTTTACTGAGCCGCCATGACCACATCTTCTCAATCCTCTTCTTCAGCCAGCCCGAATCAAACCTCTGGAATGTGGGGCGGTCGCTTCTCTGAAGCAACTGATGCTTTTGTTGCAGAATTTACCGCATCTGTGCAATTTGACCAACGTTTTTATAAACAAGATATCGCAGGTTCAATTGCGCATGCCACTATGCTTGCGAAAGTAGGTGTACTGACTGAAGCTGAACGTGACGACATTATCCAAGGTTTAAACACAATTAAAGCTGAAATTGAAGCGGGTAACTTTGAATGGCGTATTGATTTAGAAGATGTTCACATGAACATTGAGTCTCGTTTGACTCAACGTATCGGCATTACCGGTAAAAAACTCCATACAGGCCGTAGTCGCAATGATCAGGTGGCAACTGACATCCGTTTATATTTGCGTGATGAAATCGATGACATCTTAGGCTTATTACTTCGTTTACAAAAAGGCCTCCTCAGTCTGGCAAGTCAAAATACCAATACCATCATGCCTGGCTTTACACATCTACAAACTGCTCAACCAGTGACATTTGGTCACCACTTACTGGCATGGTTTGAAATGCTGGTACGTGACACAGAGCGTCTGCAAGACTGCCGTAAGCGCGTCAATCGTATGCCATTAGGTTCTGCTGCCTTGGCAGGTACGACCTATCCAATTGACCGTGCTTATACTGCTGAATTACTTGGTTTCGAAGCTGTTTCAGAAAACTCTTTAGACGCCGTTTCTGATCGTGATTTTGCCATTGAGTTTAATGCTGCGGCATCGTTAATCATGATGCACTTGTCACGTATGTCAGAAGAACTGATTTTATGGACTTCGGCACAATTCAAATTTGTGAATATTCCTGATCGCTTCTGCACAGGCTCTTCAATCATGCCGCAGAAGAAAAACCCAGATGTACCTGAACTGGTGCGTGGTAAATCAGGTCGTGTATTTGGTGACTTGATCAGCTTATTGACCCTGATGAAAGGTCAGCCATTGGCATATAACAAAGACAACCAAGAAGACAAAGAACCGTTATTTGATGCGATTGATACCGTGCGCGGTTCACTCATGGCTTTCGCAGACATGGTTCCAGCGCTTGTTCCAAATATCGAAATTATGCGTGAAGCAGCACTTCGTGGCTTCTCTACCGCAACCGATCTTGCTGACTACCTTGTGAAAAAAGGCGTAGCATTCCGCGATGCACATGAAATCGTCGGTAAAGCGGTGGCTTTAGGTGTTGCAGAAGAAAAAGATTTATCAGAATTGACGCTTGAACAGTTACAGCAATTCTCTGACTTGATCACCGCAGATGTATTTGATAAAGCATTGACTTTAGAAGCTTCTGTGAATGCTCGTGACCATATTGGTGGAACTTCACCAAAACAGGTTGAAGCTGCGATTGCGCGTGCGCACACTCGCCTAGAACAGTTATATTAATCTCCCTATATCCCTCTTTTACAAAGAGGGACTTTCACTGGATGCCATAATGACTAGACAAGTATTTTGCCGCAAATATAAACAAGAGCTTGAAGGCTTGGACTTCGCACCGTTTCCAGGTGCTAAAGGTCAGGAATTCTTTGAAACTGTTTCAAAGCAGGCATGGCAGGAATGGTTAAAACACCAAACCACGCTTATTAATGAAAAGCGTTTGAATGTGTTTGAACCTGATGCGAAGAAGTTTCTTGAAGAACAGCGTGAAAAGTTCTTCAATAACGATGAAAGTGTAGAAAAAGCAGAAGGTTGGACTGAGCAAAAGTAAGTCATTTTGTCTGTTTCTGCGATAAAAAGAGAGCTGTTTTCAGCTCTCTTTTTACGTGACATTTACATAAGTAATAAAGCCTTACAGAGTATACACAGTTGTCTACATGACACCTCAGACGCCTCCGCTTATAGTTGTATTCAGAAGGACAAAGAGATACGTTGATATCTCACGTAACGCATGATATTTCTCTCCCAGACTTTTCCCCCGAAGTCTGGGATTTTTTTATCTATATATCCTGAAAGTGAAAAAACCGCCCATGATTGGACGGCTTAAAGTTATTTTATTTTTACATTTATTTCTGATGGACTTTCTGCTCGATTTCTTCAATGCTGGTATGACGCACATCCATACCTTTCGCCATATAAATCACTTGTTCTGAAATATTACGCGCGTGATCACCAATACGCTCTAATGAACGCAATACCCACATCACGTTAATGACACGTGAAATATGACGCGGATCTTCAATCATATAGGTCATTAAAGTACGTGTCGCAGATTGATATTCACGGTCAATGTCGACATCGGCCATCACCACTTTCAAGGCCTGCTCCACATCTAAACGGGCAAATGCATCCAGAGCATCATGAATCATGACACGCACCTGATTACCAATATGACGCGTTTCCATATAACCACGTGGTGACTCACCTTCTTCACACAAGTTTTGTGCAATACGGGCAATCTTTGCAGCTTCATCACCAATACGTTCTAAATCTGTATTGGCCTTACTCATGGCAATCACCATACGCAAGTCGATCGCAGCAGGATGACGGCGAGCAAGAATCAGGGTTAAACCTTCATCAATATCACGTTCAAACTGGTTAACGGCATTGTCTTTGAATTGCACATCAATGGCTAAATTCGCATCTGTATCCAATAAAGCATGAATTGAGTTAGCAACTTGTTGCTCCACCAATCCACCCATGGTCATAAACTTGGTATGCACATCTTGCAAGTCTTCATTAAATTGTGAAGAAATATGATGACTTAACACAGGATTGCTTGGGCTCACAGTATGCCTCCACTAGACACATGGAAAAATTGATTGGTGATTAGAACATAGAAATGATGAAAGTTTTATGACAATAGCACGGATTTACGCATTGTAAATTGGTGTGAATTGATACAACAAAAATTTTTAAATCTGTTAGTCTAAATGCGTCGCTTGACGGAGCGCAGTTAACAAACTGCTGAGATTGTCTTAATTACCGAATTTAAAGGCAAGTACCGTTGAACCTGATCAGGTTAACACCTGCGTAGGAATCAAGCCCAGCAAAAACTTAGCCTTTATTTATCATAGAGATAAATCCGCCATTGTTTTTGGTCGTGCTTGATTCGTTAATGCCATACATAAGGATCATGCCATGAACCAGTTAACGAATCTTTCCCCTGCTGATATTTCTGCTCAACATGAGCAAGACGCTAAAGATTTAACCCGTATCCTACCTGCTTCAAGAAAAGTTTATGTCGAAGGCTCCCGCCCAGACATCCAAGTGCCTTTCCGTGAAATCAGCTTAACAGAAACACCGACAGGTTTAGGCGGTGAACACAACCCACCTGTGATGGTCTATGACACCTCTGGCGTGTATACCGATCCCAATGTAAAAATCGATTTGAATAAAGGTTTACCACTGGTTCGCCAAGCGTGGATTGATGAACGTCAAGATAGTGACATTCTTTCAGGCCTCAGCTCAGCATTCGGTCAGGCCCGTTTAAAAGATATTCGTACTGCCGACATCCGCTTTGCCCACATTCAAAACCCACGTCGTGCTCAAGCAGGGAAAAATGTCACGCAAATGCACTATGCCAAGCAAGGCATAATTACCCCTGAAATGGAATATATCGCTATTCGTGAAAACCAGCGTCAACGTGAAGGCGTCGATATGCGTCAGCATGCGGGACAAAACTTTGGTGCGCAAAATTTAAAAGAGATTACGCCTGAGTTTGTACGTCAGGAAGTCGCAGCGGGTCGTGCCATTATCCCAGCCAATATTAATCACCCAGAATGCGAACCGATGATTATTGGTCGTAACTTTTTGGTAAAGATTAATGCCAATATTGGTAACTCGGCCCTCGGCTCATCCATTGATGAAGAAGTGGCGAAAATGACATGGGCAACCCGTTGGGGTGCCGACACGATCATGGACTTATCGACAGGTAAGAACATCCATGAAACCCGTGAATGGATTATCCGCAACTCACCTGTGCCTATCGGTACTGTACCTATCTATCAGGCATTGGAAAAAGTCGATGGTGTGGCTGAAGATTTAACTTGGGAAATCTTTAAAGACACCCTGATTGAACAAGCTGAGCAAGGCGTGGACTATTTCACCATTCATGCAGGGGTATTATTGCGCTACGTACCAATGACAGCGAATCGCCTGACAGGTATCGTGTCTCGTGGTGGTTCAATCATGGCGCAATGGTGCTTGGCGCATCATGAAGAAAACTTCTTATATACTCATTTCGACGAAATTTGCGAAATCATGAAAGCCTATGACGTATCATTTAGCTTAGGCGATGGCCTTCGTCCAGGTTGCGTACAAGATGCCAATGATGAAGCCCAATTTAGCGAACTGAAAACTTTGGGCGAACTGACCCATCGCGCTTGGGAACATGATGTACAAGTGATGATTGAAGGGCCTGGTCACGTGCCAATGCACATGATCAAGGAAAATATGGATCTACAGCTCGAAGTCTGTAAAGAAGCGCCATTCTATACGCTTGGGCCACTCACAACAGATATCGCGCCAGGCTATGACCATATTACCTCTGCGATTGGTGCAGCAATGATTGGCTGGTATGGCACCGCAATGCTGTGCTATGTAACGCCAAAAGAACACTTGGGCTTACCGAACAAAAAAGATGTTAAAGACGGCATCATTACCTATAAGATTGCAGCCCATGCGGCAGATCTGGCTAAAGGTCATCCAGGTGCTCAAGTTCGTGATAATGCATTATCAAAAGCGCGTTTTGAATTCCGTTGGGATGATCAGTTCAATTTAAGTCTGGACCCTGATACCGCTCGCAGTATGCATGATGAAACACTTCCAAAAGAAGCGCATAAATCAGCCCACTTCTGCTCAATGTGTGGTCCAAAATTCTGTTCCATGAAAATCACCCAAAATGTGCGAGATTATGCGCAAAATCAACACAATGCCAAGCAGTCAAATGATGTGGAAACAGAAGTTGAAGCAGGTCTCAATGCCATGAAAACCGCTTATCAGGAACATGGTCAAAAATTGTACCACAAAGTGTAAATCGACTAAAAAAAGATTTGCCTGCGAATCATTCTCGGTTAGGATGAGATATGTACAATCTCATCCTGATTGAAGATGAATATTCTTGACCACGCCAGCTATTCAGCCACCGACGTTACGATAGAATCTCGAACACCATTGTTTCGAGGGTTCATTCAAGTTGAGAAAGTGAGCTTAAAACATCGGTTATTTCACCGAAAAGATTACTCGTCCTTGATTCAACGTGAATTGGTTCATCGTCCTGAAGCAGCTGGCGTTTTGCTTTATAGCGACCAGCAACAACGCTTTGCATTGATTGAACAGTTCCGTGTAGGGGCCGTCAATGATCCTGTTTCACCTTGGCAACTCGAAGTTATTGCGGGTGTACTTGATGGAGATGAGTCTCCAGAAAGCTGTATCCGTCGTGAAAGCTTGGAAGAGTCTGGCTGCGAGATCACTGAATTAAAACATTTATTTAGCTTCTACCCTTCTGCTGGTGCCTGCTCCGAATTTTTCCATTTATATGTTGCAGACGTTCATCTTCCAGAAGATGGGGGTGTTTTTGGGATGCCAGATGAAGGTGAAAACATTCAACTTCATTTGTTTGATTATTCCCAATTAGAAGCATTATTTCATAACGGGCGGTTGAGAAACGCACCTGTGATCATGGCATTACAGTGGCTGGCTCAACACATACAACAAAGATAAGAATCTGAAGGGGCTAACGACGGTGACTTTCAAGGTCTCATCATTATCACAGCAAGATTTTGTGATGATACAGATTACCGATACACATTTATTAGAGTATCCCCACCTCGAATTTGTCGGCATGCAACCCGAGCAAAGTTTTCATGCAGTCATCGACATGATGCGCCAGCAACATCCTCATATCGATCTGATCATACACACAGGTGATCTGGCCCAGTCGCCAACACCTTTAAC
The DNA here is from genome assembly GCF_001605865.1 of Acinetobacter sp. NRRL B-65365. Taxonomy (NCBI): domain Bacteria; kingdom Pseudomonadati; phylum Pseudomonadota; class Gammaproteobacteria; order Moraxellales; family Moraxellaceae; genus Acinetobacter; species Acinetobacter sp. NRRL B-65365. The sequence continues at coordinate 12,477 of NZ_LRPD01000018.1, forward strand.
GTATAAACGCTATGTACAACACATGCAAACGCTGGGAATTCCTTTTTTTCATACCCCGGGCAATCATGATGATGTCACGCATTTTCCATTTCATGAGGAAGATCAAACCCAACCGACCGTCATCGAGTTAGGACAATGGAGCATTATTTTATTGAATAGTGCTCAGCCTCAGCGCATTGATGGAAAAATTAGCGAGATACAGTTACAACGTTTAACCACCTTACTCCATCAATTGCATGATCGTCATGTGATTATTGCCTGCCATCACCATCCTTTTGCAATGCAGTCAGCATGGATTGATCAGCACAAATTAAAGAATTCATCTGACCTGCTGGAAACCATTAAACCTTTCTCCAATGTAAAGGCGATCATCTGTGGGCATGTGCATCAGGATTCAATCAATACTTGGCAAGGCATTGAGTTTTTATCCACCCCATCGACCTGTATTCAGTTCAAACCTAAAAGCGAGAAATTCGCACTCGATGAGGAGCATCCAGGCTATCGTTTAATCCGCCTGAAAGCCAATGGAGAACTGGAAACGCAAGTCTATCGACTCCCCACTTCGCAGCGGATGAGTAGTTCTGAAGTGCTGGGATATGATTAGGAAACTTAACAAGGGAATCACCATTGTTTGCATTTCATGCCTTGTTTATGTCGTTTTAGCCTATAACACAATGCATGGCTGAAATAGCAGCAGTTCCTAAAACTTTTGATTACAAATTACATTGACGAATTCACACAAAATCTGGACGGGAATGACTACCATCTTGTCCAAAAACTCTATATGATGTCGACCCTTGATGGAAAAAACCATCTTAGGTTTCTATAAAAACACTTGCATATCACCATATTTTTTGCGTATAGATAGTACGTGTAAGATGAGGAATGCCCTATATGGCGAATGACAACCAAAATCAAGTCTTGGACGAACAGACAGAAGTGATCGACGATCAAAAATCGGCGAAGCGCGTACGTAAAACCAAACCGAAAGCTTCAGAAGGTGGTACAACTGCGAGCTTATTTGGTATTGCGCCTTATCAGCCGAAGAAAAATGAAGAATATATGTCTGAAGGACAACTTGTGCATTTCCGCCAAATTTTGAACGCATGGAAAGCAGAGTTAATGTCTGAAGTTGATCGTACCTTGAACACCATGCAAGACGAATCAAGCGCACTTCCTGACGTAAATGACCGAGCAACTCAAGAAGAAGAGTTTGCGATTGAACTACGCACACGTGACCGTGAACGCAAACTCATTCGTAAAATTGAACAGTCTATTGAAGCCATTCAAAACGAAGACTATGGTTTCTGTGAAACCTGTGGTATCGAAATTGGCTTACGTCGTCTAGAAGCTCGCCCAACTGCGACTCTCTGTATCGATTGCAAAACTTTGGCTGAAATCAAAGAAAAGCAAAACAACGGTTAAACCATGCTTGAACATACTGCGGAACAGCAAGCAGCTGTTTCGCCAGAATGCTTCCAACAGCAACCAGATTGTTGTAGCTACGTGGGTCGGTTTGCGCCATCGCCAACCGGCCCATTACATTTTGGCTCATTGCTCACCGCAGTTGCCAGCTATTGTGATGCCAAAGCCAATCAAGGCAAATGGCTAGTCCGTATTGAAGATACCGACATTCCCCGCATTTATCCCAATAGCGAAACACATATCCTCTCCTGTATCGATGCATTTCAATTTGAACCAGATGCAGAGATTATTTTCCAAAAAGACCGTTTAGATATTTATGAGCAAGTGCTTGAACAACTCAAGCAATCACAAGACATTTACGCTTGCCAATGCACACGAAAAATGTTGGGCTCCAATCATATCTATGTAGGTACCTGTCGCAATCTGAATCTGGATTTTGCCAATCAGGCGATTCGTCTAAAAGTCGCAGATCAATTGATTTGTTTTCAAGACCGTTTACAAGGCCAACAATGTTCTAATTTGCTAGATGAGTTAGGCGATTTTGTCTTGAAGCGTCGTGATGGCATTATCAGCTATCAACTGGCGGTGGTGGTCGATGATTATCTACAAGGCATTACCCATGTGGTGCGTGGTGCAGATCTACTCGACAATACAGCTCGACAAATCTGGCTAGGGTCTTTACTCAATTATCCTGCCCTAAGTTATATGCATCTCCCGCTGGCCATGAATGATCAGGGGCAAAAACTGTCTAAACAGAATCTGGCACAAGCCCTTGATATCAGCCAAGCGCCCGAACTTCTGCATCAGGCTATTCTAGCTTTGGGGCAAGCTTCTGTTGAACTGGATCAGCCTCATATCATGCTACAACAAGCCGTGCAGCAGTGGGATGTGAATTTAATTCCGAAAGGCATTCATTTAACTGGTACCTATTTATAAGCAATAAAAAAGCCCTGCATCATGACAGGGCTTTTTTATTTGTTTGAATATCCTAGAAATTCGACTCTTCTTTCACAGGGTTCAACTCTTGTGTCGATGCATCAATTTTCAGGATTAAACTGATCATCGCAGCACACATCATCAATGATGTCCCCCCATAACTAATGAAGGGTAAGGTCAAACCTTTGGTTGGCATTAGCCCCATGTTCATGCCCGCATTTACCAGAATCTGCATCAGGAAAATGATGCTAATACCGTAGGCCAAATAGCCCGCACGCAGATAATTGTGCTGCAAGGCACGATGACCAATCCGAATACAACACGCCAGCATGGTAAATGACAGGATCATCACCACTGACACACCAAAGAAGCCGAATTCTTCTCCCAATACCGCCAACATAAAGTCCGTATGCGCTTCAGGTAAATAAGACAGCTTCTGGACACTATGCCCTAGACCCGTACCAAACCACTCGCCTCGACCAAAGGCCATCAAAGCATTCGAGAGCTGATAACCGACACCCAATGGATCTGCCCAAGGGTTCGTAAATGAGATCAAGCGTTGGAAACGGAATGGCTCGAAGATAATCAGCGCACTGACACCCGCAAAAATCGCACCCAGCATGATCAGGAACTGGGTCGCTGGTGCGCCTGCCAAGAAGAACACGCCAACCATCATCAAGACAATAACGACGGTTGCCCCCAAGTCAGGCTCAGCGACGATAAAGCCCACGGTTAAAGCCATTACACCACTTAAACGTAGCAAGCCTTTCCAGTGGGTACGGACTTCCTTGGCACGACGTACCACATAATCCGCAGTGAAAATCGCCATGACAATTTTGGCAATCTCGGTTGGCTGTAAGGTAAAGCCGCCAACTTTAATCCAGCGATGCGCACCATTGACTTCGGAACCGACCACCAATACCGCCAAAAGCAGGACAATGGTAATAAGCCATAAAGGGAAAGCATTTTTAAACCAGAGATTCAATGAAACCCGATAGGTTAAAAATGCCACCACCGCAGCAACGACAATCGAAATACCATGACGAATCAAAAAGTAAAAAGGACTCTCATGGATATATTCCGCATACGGCATTGACGCCGATGCAACCATGATTGAACCGAAACATAGCAACGAAATCACACAAAAAATCAGGATATTTCGTGCCGTCATTTCTGCGGGTAGCTTAGGTAAACGATTCAGCAATTGCGAAATCTTCTGTACCGTATTTTGGGCTAAGTCAGCCATAGTTCTGTTCCTAGTTCTTATTTTTCATTCAAGGCATTTACACATGCCACGAATTGATGTCCACGATCATTGTAGCTTTTAAACATATCAAAGCTCGCACAAGCAGGTGAAAGTAATACTACATCTTCCGCCTGAGTCGCTTTTTGTGCCATTGCAACGGCGTCCTTCAAACTAGCTGCATGCTGAATCACACTTGTACCTTGAATTGCTTGCTCAATCACCGCAGCATCTTCACCAATGAGAATCACTGATTTCACATATTTTTGAATCGCATCACGTAATGGCTTGAAGTCCTGACCTTTACCTTGACCACCCAAAATCAATGCCAATTTGCCATTTTTCACTTCAATTGCAGCTCCTAAGCCATCAATCGCAGCAAGTGTGGCTCCGACATTGGTCCCTTTCGAATCATTGTAATAACGCACACCATCAATGGTTTGAACGTACTCACAACGATGCTCAAGACCTTTAAAATGCTTTAAGGTCTCCAGCATCGAAGCCATAGGTAAACCAATCGCTTCACCCAACGCTAAACATGCCAACGCATTGGCAACGTTATGCATACCCTGAATGTACATCTCGGAAGTTTTCAGCAAACGCTCTCTGCCACGTGCCAGCCACATGCTGCCATCTGCATCACGTAACACACCGTATTGATTCAGATCAGGTGCATTCAAGCCAAAACTCTGCATCGGTGTCACATCAGGCACCAGAGGACGGCTCAGATTATCATCACGGTTATAAACGACTTTTTTCACGCCTTGGAAAATGCGATGTTTGGCCTTGTGATAACCCAGCATATCACCATGACGATCTAGATGATCTTCGCTCATATTCAACACCACAGCAACTTCAGCATTCAAGTGTGATGTCGTTTCAAGCTGGAAGCTCGACAGTTCTAAAATAATTAATTCAGGTTGATCTTTTAATAAATCCAAAGCCGGGCGGCCCAGATTTCCACCTACAGCAACTTTCTTGCCCGCATCCTCTGCCATCAATCCAATTAAGGTCGTGACTGTACTTTTCGCATTTGATCCTGTAATCGCAACAATCGGCACTTCTGTGGCACGGCGTAATAACTGAATATCACCGACTACTGGAATGCCTTTTTCAATCGCTTGTTGAATTTCTGGAAGTTGGGGTGCCAGCCCCGGACTGAGAATAATTTCTTCTGCTTGTAATAAAAGATCCGTGTCCAGTTGACCAAAACTGGTACGCACACCTGCTGGAATCTGGTCATGTCCTGGCGGGGTTGCGCGCGAGTCTGTTACTGCAACTTGGTAGCCCTGTTCATGTAAAAAATTTACCGCGGATACACCGGAAATTCCCAAGCCAGCTACAACTTTTAATCCACCGCGCTGTATTAACATTTTTGCCCCATTTTTTGCAGATCACAGAATGGCAAAAATGTTAGCACTTTACTGTTTTAAATGCTTTTTCAGTTTTGGTTTTATTCAATCTTTTTTGTGTCAGTGCGTAAAAGCTTAAACAGGTATAAAAAGACTAATCCCCAATAAAGTTAAGATCACAGCACCTAGCCAATCTATAGATTTAAATGCATATTGCTTAAATTTAAGTTCAATCAATTCGGGTCTTAGCCATAGATAAATCAAGATTAAACATGAAATAAGCCAAGAGAAAGTTTCTTTATAAATATTCAGACCTTTAGACAAAGCAGAAAGATAAAGGAAGGTCATCACTAGGATAAAGCCCAATAAAATCAATTTATGTTTAGAGCTTAATGATTGTTTTTTATTAATCTGAGTCTGATTCATTTTTCTTATTCAAAAAAAATACCCATCTTACGATGGGTATTTTGAGTTTTATCAACGCCATTTCACAGTTTGGACAGATTCCGTTTTTTTGCTTTCAGATTCATCGGTTGAACAGCCACAGCTTCCACCACAACCAGCAACCATTTTAGGTTTTAACCATACCGCCAAACGCTGCCAACCCAAACGCTGACATGCATTCGATAAGGCTAAAAATGCTGAATCCGCTGTTTGAGGAAATACCTTCTTAAAGACCACAACAGCACTCCACAGCACCAATACAGCAACAATCAAGTACTCAAACATAAGCGTCTCTCCAGTGATTCCCTCCCTTTTTCAAGGGAGGTTGAGTAGGATTTCTTAACCCCAGATGCGCGATGCAATCTGGTAGGTAAAGAAAGACATTAAATAAGCCAGACCAAACAGGTAGGCAGTCATTATCGATACATGTTTCCATGAACCCGTTTCACGGCGTACAGTTGCCAAGGTCGCTAAACAATGTGGCGCATAAATGAACCACACCAATAAAGACAACCCGGTTGCCAATGACCAGCCAGAACCATCAGCACTGATTAAATGTGAAAGACCTTGCGCAATTGCATCATCATCCGCACCCGATAAGGCATAAACCGTACCTAAAGCTGCAACTACGACTTCACGCGCAGCCATTGCAGGTATTAACGCAACCACGATCTGCCAGTTAAAACCAACAGGCGCAAAGATTGGCTGGAGCAAATGACCCAACATCCCTGCAAAACTATAATCGATGTCAGGTAAAGTTGCCCCTTCTGGTGCTTGCGGGAAAGTACATAAGAACCAAAGTAAAATCGATAGGGCAAAGATAATGCCACCCACACGTTTTAAAAAGATCTTACCGCGATCCAGCAAGCCAATCCCAACACTTCTAATATCCGGAATACGGTAGCTTGGCAATTCAAGTAAAAGCGCATGTTGTGATTTATCTTTCTGCAAAAACTTCATCACGATTGCCACACAGAGTGCACTGACAATACCAGACATGTACAAGCCGAATAATACGAGTCCTTGCAGGTTGAAAATACCCCATACCGTTTGACTTGGAATAAAAGCAGCAATCAATAACGCATAAACAGGCAAACGTGCAGAACAGGTCATCAATGGTGCAACCATAATCGTGGTAAAACGATCACGTGGATCACTGATACTACGGGTGGCCATGATGCCAGGCACCGCACAGGCAAAGCTTGAAAGTAATGGAATAAAGGCACGACCACTTAGGCCTGCTTTAAACATCAATTTATCAAGTAAAAACGCTGCACGAGGTAAATAACCCGATTCTTCTAAAACCAAAATAAAGAAGAATAAAATCAAGATTTGTGGCAAGAACACAACCACACTACCCGCACCTGCGATAATCCCGTCAACCACCAAACTATGTAGCAAAGGCTGAGAAATATGCTCGCCTAATGCTTCACCGAACCATGCAAAGAATTCTTCAATCCCATCCATAAACGGCGCCGCCCAAGCAAACACTGCTTGGAAGACGATAAACATCATGATTGCAAGGCTAAGTAAGCCGAGAACAGGGTGTAAGAAAATTTTGTCGAGGAAATCAGTACGTTTGTCTTCCTGATCAACAAAGTTCACCACATCTTTGAAAATAACTTCAATTTTCTGATGGTGAGTCCCAGTTAAACCACTCAGCTCAGTCTGTGGAACAGAATATTTTTCCTGATCCAAGGCATGTAACAGGTTTTCGATACCTGAGTTACGCACCGCGACAGTTTCAACAACAGGAACACCTAAACGCTCAGAAAGCTTTTGTGTATTGATCTGGATACCACGACGACGCGCTTCATCCATCATGTTTAACACAACGAGAATAGGACGACCCAACTCAATCACTTCAAGCACGAGACCCAAATGCAGTTTTAAGTTCGTCGCATCTACCACACACAAGAAAGCATCTTGTTGGCCTTCTTCAGCAATCTTGCCCTGACAAACATCACGGGTAATTTCTTCATCTGGACTCGTAGCTTGTAAACTATAGGTCCCGGGCAAATCCAGCACACGCACGGACTTTCCAGAAGGAAGCTGAAAATGTCCAACCTTACGTTCAACTGTCACACCCGCATAATTGGCAACTTTTTGGCGTGTTCCAGTTAAATGGTTAAATAAAGATGTCTTACCGCAGTTTGGATTTCCCACAAGGGCAACACGTAACGCATCACTCATGCAGGTGCTCCTTCAAGTTGAATTTCAATTTTATCAGCTTCCGCTTTTCGTAACGCAAAACGCGTAAAACCGAGCTGGATTAGAATCGGATCACCACCAAAAATACCTTTGGTAATCACTTGCACTTGTGTACCAGGCACAAAGCCTAAACTTTCTAAACGAACCGCAACTAAATCTGGCTGTTCTGTCTCATCGACCAAGCGATTCACTTTCGTGATCACCGCTACTTGCTTGACTTTTAATGCTGACAATCGCACCGTTCTAACCCTTTACTCTCTTTATTATAGTATACAAGCAAATGAGAATAATTACCAAAAACAATCTCAATGGCATTTACGCTTTTGACAGATCGACAACAATTCATTTTTCTTTTACAGTGCAAAACAAGAAAGTTCAGTAACTCCATTATGTTAAATAAAAAACCGCGAATTCCTGCAGCCGTTAACATTCCAGAACATCTCGGATTTTTACAGGGTTTTCGTGATTATTTAGTTGCTCAAACGGTGAGCCCGCATACCCGTAATGCTTATTTATCTGACCTGATCCAATGTAGTGAATTACATCAAAAAATAGCCTTACCAGAATGGTCGAGTGACGATATAGCAGATGTGCTGATTGCCCTGACCAAAGCAGGTAAAAGCCCCCGCTCCATTGCACGCTGCCTTTCTGCCTTAAGACAATTTTATAAATTTTTACGAGAACAAAAACTCAGGGACGATAATCCTGTTGCGACACATCATTCTCCTAAAATTGGTCGAGCCTTGCCAAAAGATCTGTCTGAGCAAGATGTTGAAGCATTAATTAATGCACCTGATACCAACACTGCACTCGGTCTACGCGATCGTGCCATGTTCGAAGTTTTGTATGCCTGTGGATTGCGTGTATCAGAATTACTCAACCTGAAACTTGAACTGATCAATTTAAAACAAGGCTACTTACGGATTACAGGTAAAGGGAATAAAGAACGTCTGGTGCCCTTAGGTCAATTTGCCTGTGACTGGATTGAAAAATATTTGGTGGAATCGCGCCCGCAACTGTATAAAAGCAGTACCGATTATTTATTTCTGACTCAACACGGCGGCATCATGAGTCGTCAGAATTTCTGGTATGCGATTAAACGCTATGCCTTACAAGCCAATATTCAAGCCGAGTTATCACCACACACCTTACGCCATGCCTTTGCAACTCATTTACTCAATCACGGGGCCGATTTACGTGTGGTACAGATGTTACTGGGTCATAGCGATCTTTCCACCACACAAATTTATACCCATGTGGCGCAGCACCGTATGCAAGAGTTACATGGTAAATACCATCCACGGGGTTAAAACAACCTTCTGTCTTGGATCAGACTAAAACTTGATTCCGTTCACACAGCATCAGCAAGATTTAACGAAGTGATTCATTTTTTTTGTTATGCTAAAGCCCTTAAATACGTACAAAAAGGTTCTATATGTTGTTTACTCGGTCTCAGCTTGTAATTGCTTGTACATTAGCATCAACATTATTAGTCAGTGCTTGCTCAAAAGAAAATTCAGCACAAAAACAAGATGCACTCACAGCAAGTGCACCTGCGACAGGTGAAGCTTCAACCTTAAATGAACGCAATGCACAGCAGCGTTTAGTGTCTACATTAGAAAAACATTTCAAGACAGCCAACATCAATGCCAAAATTCTTGCAGTCAAGAAAACTGAAGTACCTAACCTGTTCTGGGTGAGTCTGGAAGGGATGGGTTCAGTCTATGCTACCGCTGATGGCCAGTACATTATTCAAGGTGATGTGGTGCGTTTAGGTGACAAACAATTGCATAATGTGAGCGATGCATTACAGGCAACCGAAAATAAAAAGCATTTAGCTTCACTCAAAACTGAAGACTTGATTGTTTACCCAGCACAGGGGGGTAAAGCCAAGCACGTGATTTATGTCTTCACCGATTCAAGCTGTCCGTATTGCCATAAGTTGCATGAACATTTGGCTGAAATTAATGCCAAAGGAATTGAAGTGCGTTATATCGCATGGCCACGTGGCGAACAATTCATGCCAACCATGCAGGCAATCTGGTGTAGCAAAGATCGTAAGGCGGCATTTGAGCAAGCGACTCAAGGTGTAGCTGTAAATGCCGCAGAATGTAAGAATCCAGTCCGTGATCAATACCAATTGGGTCTGAACATGGGCGTAAATGGCACACCAGCGATTTATAACGTTGAAGGTGAATATTTAGGTGGCTATATGACACCTGAAGAAATTGTTCAACGCTTAAACAAATAAGCTAAAAATCCTTTTCAAAATCACAAAGACTCGGGCGACAGATTAAAGATGATCTTAGCCCTAGTGTCTCTGCATTTTTTTAGCTATGATCAAGCTTCATTAAAATGATTGAATATAATGGAGTGTGACGTGAAACCAGTTCGTCTGGCGATACTCGGTCTTGGTACTGTAGGTGGTGGAGCCCTTAAATTACTACAAGAAAATGCTGCGGAAATTAAACGCCGTACCGGTCGAGAAATTCAAATTACACACGTAGGCACACGCCGTCCACGTCCAGATTTACAACTCGAAGGGATCAAACAAAGTGATGACTTGATGGAGATCGTACGTCAACCTGATGTTGATGTAGTGGTCGAAGTCATGGGTGGTATTCATCCTGCTTATGAAGTCATCATGGAAGCCATTAAACATGGCAAACAGGTCGTGACAGCCAACAAAGCGTTACTTGCTGAACATGGTAATGAGCTATTTAAGGCAGCAGAAGACAACGCTGTGCAGATTGCTTATGAAGCAGCAGTTGCTGGCGGTATCCCAATCATTAAAGTCATCCGTGAAGGTCTTGCAGCCAACCATATCGAATGGCTTGCTGGCATCATTAACGGTACAGGCAACTTCATTCTGACTGAAATGCGTGAAAAAGGTCGTGCCTTTGAAGATGTTTTAAAAGAAGCGCAAGAACTTGGTTATGCTGAAGCTGATCCAACCTTTGATGTTGAAGGCATTGATGCTGCACACAAACTCACCATTTTGGCTTCATGTGCATTTGGTATTCCTTTACAGTTCAATAAGGTATATACCGAAGGCATCAGCAAAATCACGGCTCAAGATGTGAAATATGCAGAAGAACTGGGTTTCCGTATCAAGCACTTAGGTATTGCACGTCGCGCTGACAAAGGTATTGAGCTACGTGTACATCCAACCTTGATCCCTGCGGAAGAATTGATTGCCAATGTAAATGGCGTGAAAAATGCTGTCTTGGTTCAAGCCAATGCCGTTGGTCCAACACTTTATTATGGTGCTGGCGCAGGTGCAGGCCCAACCGCCTCTGCTGTCGTTGCTGACGTGATTGATATCGTCCGTGATATTTCGTATACCGAAGATGGCGCAGGAACAATTCCTCAACTTGCCTTTGAAGCACTCACCAATGTGCCAATCCTTAGCCGCGAAGAAATGACCACGGGTTATTACATTCGCCTTAATGCTGAAGATCAAACGGGTGTATTGGCAGATGTGACCACTATTCTTAGCCGTGCAGGCATCAGTATTGATGCCATCATGCAGCAATCACGCTTAAAAGACCTGATTCCAATCGTGATTTTAACCGATCCGATCGTTGAATCTAAAATGGACGAAGCGCTTGCACAAATTCAAGCATTACCTGCAATTCGTGGCGAAATCGTGAGAATTCGTTTAGAATCGCTCGATAGTTAATCAGTTTAAATCCCCTCACCCTTCTTCACTCAAGAATGGAACTGCTCTCTTTTGAAAGGGAGCTTGTTGAGCGGGATTTTTTCTCTACCTTATATTGGAACACCATCATGTCGAATGCCAATCGTTATACTGGTCTTGTAGATCGTTATCGTGACCGTTTACCTGTGTCTGCAACTACACGCGCAATTTCTTTAGGTGAAGGTAATACTCCACTGATTAAACTAGAGAACATTCCACGTATTATTGGCAAAAACGTCGAAATCTATGTGAAGTACGAAGGTCTGAACCCAACAGGTTCTTTTAAAGACCGTGGTATGACCATGGCGGTGACCAAAGCAGTTGAAGAAGGCTCTAAAGCGATTATCTGTGCATCTACAGGTAATACTTCAGCAGCAGCGGCAGCCTATGCAGCTCGTGCAGGTATCAAAGCATTCGTCTTGATCCCGGAAGGCAAAATTGCGATGGGTAAAATGGCGCAGGCAATGATGTACGGCGCGATCACCATGCAAATCCGTGGTAACTTCGACGATGGTATGCGTTTGGTCAAAGAAGTTGCTGATCAGGCACCTGTAACGATCGTAAACTCGATCAACCCGTATCGTTTGCAAGGTCAAAAAACCATTGCTTATGAAATCGTAGAAGCATTGGGTCGTGCACCTGATTATCACTGCTTGCCTGTCGGTAACGCGGGCAACATCACCGCCCACTGGATGGGTTATACCGAAGCTGTAGCAAACCAACCTGCGGATCAGTTCGAACAAGTGATTTATGATGCAGCTACAGATCAGTTCACAGGTCCTAAACCAGAAGGCCTACCAACCATGGTTGGTTACCAAGCTTCTGGCGCAGCGCCATTCTTACGTGGTGCACCTGTTGAAAACCCTGAAACAGTTGCAACTGCAATCCGTATCGGTAATCCACAAAGCTGGAACCATGCTAAAGCAGTAGTACGTGACTCTAAAGGCTGGTTCGATGAGCTTCAAGACAGCGAAATCTTGGAAGCACAGCGCTTACTTTCAATGTACGAAGGCGTATTTGTAGAACCTGCTTCTGCCGCTTCAATTGGCGGTGCAATCCGTGACATCAAGGCAGGTAAAATTGCTGAAGGTTCTGTGATTGTATGTACCGTGACAGGTAACGGCTTAAAAGATCCAGATACTGCAATCAAGCAATGTGCTGATGCAGTGATGTTGTCAATTGATGCAACAATGGATCAGGTTAAAGACTCGATTCTTTCAAATATGTAAGAATAAATTCTGAAATAAAAAAACCAGTTGCAGGCAACTGGTTTTTTTATGCGTTCATATAAGATAAGTAAATTTTAACGATAAAAAAAACGCTTCATCATGAAGCGTTTTTTTACATCAAGCGGGATTAAACACGTTTTGGCAAAGTGCTTAACCAGCTTAATAAATTGGTTGCATCACTATTACGTGCTTGCGAACTTGGCGCACCCAATAACACCACAACCGCTGGACGTGAATTCACAGTCGTATGCATTACGACACAACGACCAGCTTCATTGATATAACCTGTTTTTGACAGGTTAATGTTCCAGCCGCCGTTACGGACTAAAGCATTGGTATTGTTTGACTTAAGTACACGGTAGCCTAGATTAAAGTCATAGGTTGGTGTAGTTGAGAATTGACGGATAAGACCGTATTGTGAAGCAGTACTAACTAAAATTCCTAAGTCACGTGCAGAAGAGACATTATGTGGATCAAGTCCTGTTGACTCAGCATAACGTGTCGAAGTCATGCCCAATTGCCTCGCTTTGGCATTCATCGCTGCAATAAATGCCGGACGACCACCTGGATAAGTACGCGCCAATGCAGCTGCCGCTGGATTTTCAGACTTCATCAAGGCAAATAACAATGCTTCTGCGCGATTCATCTTATCGCCAGCACGTAAAGTTGAGCTTGAGTTTTTACCACCCGCACCCGCAAAATCAATTGACTCAAGGGTAATTTCTTCTGACATGTTTAAGCGCGCATCAGCAGTCACTACGGCCGTCATCAATTTGGTAATTGAAGCAATCGGAACCGACATGTTACTGTTTTTGCTGTACAACACCTCACCTGTTTGTGCATCCATGACCAGAGCAGCACGTGCATTCACTGACGGCTGGCTGCTATAGCCAAACGTATCGCGAATCTGTGTCGACTGCTGAGGTGCACTTGATGTAATTGATGCTGAACCACTGTTACGCACTGTTGTGGTCACAGAGGTTGAACCTTGAGGGCCAATCTCTAAGGGTTCATCATCTTCCATTAACTGGCTCGCATCACTTGCAGACCAGTTTAATGTTGCTGAACCACTCGCACGCGAAGAAGCTGGATTGTTATTCACAACCAGTTCAGCAAAACTTGTTGAACTCCACGCCAACAAGATAGACATGCTTAGAACATGCATGATAGATTTTTTAGAATTTTTCACGACACAATACTCAACTCAGGACGCTGCACATTTGCGCTTACCACCATTATGCCTTACATTTGAACAAATCGGGTAAAGCTTTTGTAGACACAATTGTGTACAACTATTCGCTAGAAACGAAGAATAGGATTGCTAATTTTGTCGTTTCATTGCAAGCTAATTTTGCTTTATGTAACAAAAAACCAGTGTTTTTGAAAAAAGGAGGTCTTCTTGATCACTGTTCTCGTTGTTGATGATCATGAACTCGTGCGCACAGGGATTTGCCGTATGCTGGAAGACCACCCCGATGTTGAGGTGATCGGACAAGCTGAGTCTGGAGAAGAAGCGATTGCGCTGGTTCGTCAGAAACATCCCCAAGTGGTATTGCTAGACGTGAATATGCCTGGCATTGGTGGAGTTGAGACAACGCGACGTTTATTGCAGAGTGCACCTGAAACTAAGGTCATTGCTGTTAGCGGCTTGGCGGAAGAGCCCTACCCATCCCTTTTACTCAAAGCAGGTGCAAAAGGCTATATCACCAAAGGTGCGCCAATTTCCGAAATGGTTCGTGCGATTAATAAAGTCATGCAAGGCGGCAAGTATTTCAGTGCAGATATTGCCGAGCAACTGGCCAGCTCCTATCTTTCTGATACCCAGCAATCCCCTTTTGATGCATTGTCAGAACGTGAAATGCAGGTGGCAATGATGGTGGTCAACTGTATCAGCGCACAGGAAATTGCAGATAAATTATTTGTCAGCGTGAAGACCGTAAATACTTATCGCTATCGTATTTTTGAAAAACTGGCGATTGATAGTGATGTCAAACTGACGCATCTTGCGATACGCTATGGACTGATTAAACCTTAAAATTCTTAAAATAATAGTCAACGCCTATGTTAGGGAAAATTGCATCATCGGTCTCTCAGACCGTCTATCGACTGGGCGTTTGGTATAGCGGCTATCGGCTGATTATTGCCGTTAGCCTGCTGCTGATTTATTTATTGACCGCTGAGCAATTAAGCGCCAATTATATTTATCCAGCTTTATATTTTTATACCCTGATCGCGTATATCACACTAAATATCATTCAGCTTTTTATCTTGCACTTAGTCCCTGTACAGGTGTCCAGACAGCTGATCGTTATCTTCCTGATTGATGTCATCTGCTTGAGTTTAATCACATTCTCATCTGGTGGGCCAAACCTGCAACTCAGCTTGCTGTATGTCATCATTATTTTCTCCTCAGCCATTTTATTAAATTCACAGCTATCACTGATCATTACCCTGTTTGCCGTCATCATGGTGGTATACCAGCGCTTTTTAGGTGATTTTTTTGATGCAATTAACTTAACTCATCTCGGCAATAGCGTCTTTCTGGCCTTTTTATTTTTTGTTGTGCATGCCATTGGCCGAATTGCAGTCCAACGTTTTAAAATTCTAGAAACCCTTACTTTCCATCAATCGATTGAAATTCATCAGCTGCAAAATATTAATCGTTACATTCTCGAGCAAATTGAAGACGGTTATTTGGTACTGGATGAAAGCAATCATATTGTCTTGACCAATCCGGCGGCCAATACATTACTGGGTATTTATCTACCTGTTTCTCTTGAAAAAACACCATTGATCAAGTTGCAGCCTGATCTATTTGAACTGATTAAGTTTAGTGATTTAAAGGACGGCGAAGAGTTTAGTTTTGAATCGCAACAAAGCCCGTATACAGTTCATGTTCGAGTCAAACATTTGATTGTGCCCGAGCAGGCACTGGTCTTGCTGATCTTGAAAGATGCACAAAAATTAACCCAGCAGGTACAGCAACTCAAGCTGGCGGCATTAGGACAACTTTCTGCCAGTATTGCCCATGAAATTCGCAATCCATTGGCTGCAATTGTACAGGCCAATGAACTCCTAAAAGACAGTGATGCACATCAGCAAGAAATGCTGTCACGGATGATTAGCAAGCAAGCCAAACGCATTGACAGCATTGTTCAAGATACTTTGGCGATGGCTCGTAACAGACCAACAGAAGCACAACCCATCCAGCTCACCCCGTTCTTTGAAAGTTTATTAAATGAAGATCTGGCTGATGCAAAACAGATGATCCAGTTAAAACTAGCAGAACAGACTGTGATCGCATTTGATGAAAAACAATTACGTCAGGTGCTAATTAATCTGATCCGTAATGCGTTACGCCATAACGCAACAGATGCCCCTTTTATCGAAGTGGATGTGCATGAAAAAGAAGGTCGAATCTGCATTGATGTCATCGATTTTGGGATGGGTGTCTCAAAACGGGATATTTCTCAGTTATTCAAACCATTTTTTAGTACCGAAATTAAAGGAACTGGTTTAGGATTGTACTTGTCTCACACATTTTGTGAGGCGAATCATGCAAAGCTCACCTATATAGAGCGACAACAAGGAGCATGTTTCAGGATGGAATGCTCAAAATTCATAGATTAGATTAGGTTTTTCGGGGAAATGGCAACAAAACAACCACTCGTCTTGCTCGTAGACGATGAAGAGGACTTATGTCTTTTAATGCAGATGACGCTTGCGCGCATGGGCATCAAGACACATATCGCTTATCGTGTCGAACAGGCAAAAAAATTCTTTACTGAGTTCCAGTATGATGCATGCTTAACAGATTTAAACCTGCCAGATGGTAACGGTTTAGATCTGGTCAAACATGTGACCCAAAACTATCCCAACACGCCGATTGCTGTTCTAACGGCCTATGGCAACATGGACATTGCAATCGCAGCACTCAAAGCAGGTGCGTTTGATTTTGTCAGCAAACCCGTGAATCAAATGCACTTGGATCAGCTGATCCAGAAAGCTTTGAATCGACCACAGCCTGAACAGGAAGCCGCTGAAACCGCTTTAGAAAATAAGCTTCTGATTGGACGTTCAGCACCAATCCAGCAACTGCGTATTGCTTTAAAGAAGATTGCGCGCTCTCAGGCACCTGTATTCATTACAGGGGAGTCAGGCACAGGTAAAGAAGTGGTTGCCAATCTGGTGCATCGTTTAAGTAACCGTAGCGAAGGGCCTTTTATTGCCATTAACTGCGGTGCGATTCCAACTGAATTGATGGAAAGCGAGTTATTTGGACACAAGAAAGGCAGCTTCACTGGTGCAACACAGGATAAGCAAGGCTTAATTCTTTCTGCACACGGCGGTAGTTTATTTCTAGATGAAATTGCTGAATTGCCTTTAAATATGCAGGTCAAATTACTACGCGCTGTACAGGAAAAGAAAATTCGTCCTGTCGGTTCAGATCAGGAAATTGATGTCGATTTCCGTGTGATCAGTGCCAGCCATCAAGATCTTGAAATGCTCGTCCAACAAGGCCGATTCCGACAAGATTTGTTCTTCCGTATTCATGTCATGGATCTGGTCTTGCCGCCATTACGTGAGCGCGGTCAGGATATTCTGCTACTGGCCAATCATTTTATTCAAAAGATTAGTCAGGAATGGGAAGTCTCTGTTAAGACGCTTTCCTCTCGTGCAGAGCAGTTCTTATTACAGCAATATTTCCCGGGAAATGTGCGTGAACTGCGCAATATCATTGAACGTGCAATGACACTAAGCGATGATGAATCGATTGATCTGGCCCATTTGCAAACGGCTCCATTACGCAGCTCAATTGCACATCCAGCACCTTCATTTGCCAATACGACCCCAGAAGAAGTGGAAACCCCACAACATTCTGCTAGCCCAACAATGAGTTCGAAAAAGCTTCCACCTGAAGGCTTAGAACGCTATTTAGAAAATATCGAAAAAGAAATTCTTCTAAATGCGCTGAATCTGACGCATTGGAATCGCACTTTAGCGGCGAAAAAGTTGGGAATGACCTTCCGTTCTTTACGCTATCGCCTGAAAAAATTTGGTTTAGATACCGAAGATGACGAATAATCTTTAAAAATAAAGCTCCTTAAAAAGGAGCTTTATTTTTTAGTATCGGCTTTTTAACACCAGATCAGTGACATGTTCAAGATAAGTATCTTCTTTCATTTCAGGTGCTAAAGGCGAAATCTGATTCGGTTGAATCCCTTGCCCTTCAATCATGTTGCCATTAGGGGTGTAGTAATGCGATACCGTCATTTGCAAGGCAGCGCCGCTCGGTAAAGGAAACAGTTTCTGCACCACACCTTTACCATAACTATTTTCACCCACAACCCAAGCTCGCTTATGTTCTTTCAAGGCAGCGGTAAAAACCTCAGCAGCCGAGGCTGAGCGTTTATTAATTAAAATACCCAGTTTCAGATTTTGAAATTCAAAGGAAGGTAAAGCCTGAAATTGTTGATCGCCTTCCGAACGGCTTTTGGTGGTCACAATCAGTCCCTGATTCAGGAACAAATCCGCTGACTCAACTGCGGCAGACAATAGACCACCGGGATTATTACGTAAATCCAGAACAACGGCCTTAAGTTTGGCTGAACTATATTCTTCGATTAAACGCTTAATTTCATTGGCGGTGTCTTGCTGGAAAACTCTAATTTTAAGTACAAGTACCTGATTATGCATTAAAACAGGTTCAATATCGGTTTCTACTTTCTTGTTTCTGACTAGAATGGTGGTACTGTTATTATTCTCTGGCTGGATCTGTACGGTACTACCAATTGAGCCATACAGCAGGCCTTGCACCTGATCTTTGTTGAGATTTTTTAATTCCTGATTGTCCACTTTAACAATGGCTTGTCCATTACGTAAACCCAGCTTACTCGAGTCAGAACCTGCTTTTAAATCCTGAATCTGCCAAGATTTAGAATGGGCATCATAATTTAAATTAAAATCGACAGAGGCCAAATCCCCTTCGGTATATTGAATCAGTTGACGATATTCTTCTGCCGAGAGATAACGGGAATAACGGTCTAAACCACTGACCAACCCTTTAATTGACTGTTGAAACAGCGCATCGTCCGACTTCTTATCGACATAGTTATCTTTAACAATACCGTAGATCTGGACAAATTGTTGAATCGATTCAATCGGGACTTCAGCCGTGGGAGGCGCATCTTCCGTCCATCCCGATGAATGCGTAATCGGTGCCGCATAAATACTATGCCCCCAACACATCAACAAACTTGCACATAAGGCTCGGTAAATGTTGTTGTGCTGGGTCATTGCTTCACCTTATTTTAAAGTAATTAAGTTCTTACCCTGCATTTCTGGCGGTACAGGAATGTGCATTAAATGCAGTAATGTTGGTGCCACATCAGCCAATACACCACCTTCCGCGATCGTTGCCTGAGTTGGGCCAATATAAATAAATGGCACCAGTTCAGTGGTGTGCTGGGTATGAACCTGCCCACTGTCATAGTCTTGCATTTGCTCTACATTACCATGATCCGCAGTAATTAACATGTGTCCTTTGTTTGCCATCACGGCATCATAAACACGACCCAAACAGGTATCCACTGTTTCAACCGCTTTTACCGCTGCATCAAACACACCTGTATGTCCGACCATATCACCATTGGCATAGTTCACCACCAACAGGTCAAACTCACCTGAATTAATGGCATTGACCAACTCATCTGTCACTTCATAAGCGCTCATTTCAGGCTTTAAGTCATAAGTTGCAACATTCGGTGATGGAATCAAAATACGCTTTTCACCTGGATATTCATCTTCACGTCCACCGCTGAAGAAGAAAGTCACATGCGCATATTTCTCAGTTTCAGCAATACGCAATTGGGTTTTGCCCAAATCAGACAGGTATTCACCAATCGAGTTCTTAAGCCCTTCTGGCATATACGCAACTGGTGCATCAATGCTGGCCTGATAACGCGTCAACATGACAAATTTAGATAAATTCGGCACCACTTTACGTTCAAAACCGGCAAAATCTTTTTCCACAAAAGCGCGGGTGATTTCGCGAGCACGATCGGCACGGAAGTTCATGAAAACAATGCTATCGCCATCTTGAACTTTGACAATGTCGCCAATACGTGTTGCTTTCACAAACTCGTCATTTTCATTGGCTGCATAGGCTTGCTCTAAACCTTCAACTGCTGAATTGGCGACACGTACGGCTTCGCCTTCCGTCATTAAACGATATGCTTGTTCAACGCGATCCCAACGATTGTCACGATCCATCGCGAAATAACGGCCAATCATCGACACAATACGACCTTGATTTGGATATTGTGCAAATAAGGCATCCAGTTTTTCTAATGAAGGTTGAGCACTACGTGGCGGTGTATCACGTCCATCAAGGAAAGCATGTAAATACACTTTTGCACCGCGTTTTAACGCCAGTTCGCACATTGCGACAATGTGATCTTCATGCGAGTGAACACCACCTTCTGATAACAAGCCCATCACATGCACGGCGCCATTCGCTGCTTTAGCCTTTTCAACCGCATCCACCAGAACTTCATGCTCAAAAAAAGCACCCGTACGAATGTCTTTGGTAATACGAGTGAAGTCCTGATACAACACACGACCTGCACCCAGATTCATATGCCCGACTTCAGAGTTGCCCATTTGACCATCAGGCAGGCCCACATCTTCACCTGAGCCAGAAATTAAACTATTCGGATGCTTTGCTTTCATTGCCGTGAGGTTGGGTGTTTTTGCTGCCAGAAAGGCATTGTCATCAACTGCTTCACGATGTCCTACGCCATCCATGATTACGAGAACGTGAGGAATTTTGCCAGCATTTGCATCCGTCATAATGGACTCTCTATTTGTCGATCATTTGATCGGTATATTTTACCGAAGTTTAAGGTATTTCTCTATGACCTCACTCATGGCTTTCATCAATACCGATGATAGAGCCCATGAATGAAAGATCCATTATCTTGCACGATAGAGTAAGTAACTTCCCACCATAAAGATGAGAACTACAGGCATCAGCACAAACCATGCTGGAGATGGTGCATAGACCAAACTTGCATAGCCGAGGAAATCTTGTAAGTAGAAGAAGCCAAGTCCCGTAAATAAGGCAATCACTAGACGGAAGCCCATCGACTGTTGACGTAGTGGGCCAAAAATGAACGAGCACGCAATTAAAACCAGCGTAATCAAGGCAAACGGCGAGGTCACTTTTTGCCAGAACGCCAGTTCATAGGTTTTCGGTACCTGACTATATTCATCCATATAGCGCATAAAACTAATCAACTGGCTTGGTGATAAATCTTCAGGATCTAAAGTCACCATATGCACGTATTTCGGCTGTAATGCCAGACCCAAAGCCTGTTGATCATGATCGGTTTTAATGGCATTACCTTGTGCCAATAAATCAACCTGATGTGATTGCTCTAAAGTCCATTGACCATCTTTAACAAACTGGCCCTTTTCAGCATTCACAAAAGACTGTAAACGGTAATCCTTGTCAAAATCAATCGACTGGATATTACGTAACTGACCTTTTGAGTTGGCGTAATCAATATAAATAAAACGCTGCCCTTCACGGGTCCAGTAACCTTTGACTTCACCCAACGCAGCCACACTACGTTGCTTCTTAATACTTTGTGCCTGTTCGTTGGTATAAGGAATCACCCATTCACTCAGAACAAAAGACAATACAATCAATAACAGTGCCGAACGCATCACCCAGCCGACGATTCGCCATAAGCTAATCCCGACAGAACGCATCACGATCAATTCACTGTTTGATGCCAATGCCCCAAGCCCCAGTACGGAACCAATCAAGGCCGCAACAGGAAGGATTTCATATAGATAATGCGGCGCACCCCACATCACATACAGGAAAGCTTGCCACGCATTATAGTCGGGCTTGAGCGAGCCTAATTCACCTAAGTAGGTGAACAGAACCTGCAAGAAAGATAACACCAGCGTAGTTCCCAGCATGGCTAGGATCGTGGTTTTTGTCACATGTTTGGCGACTATTCGACGTGCTAACATCACAACCCCACTCGCTGAATACTTCTTTTAAATTTTGGTGCCAGTTTTTGTTTCCGCGCAAAAACTGCTGCGGCAATGGCATAAACAAGAAGAACCACTGGATAAGCCCAGATATCAAGCTCTTCCTTACTGATTCGGGTCTTAATCGCAATCAATAATACGATCAAGCTGGCAAAGATAAAGATCGCCGGAATCAAACGATAATAACGCCCTTGACGCGGACTTACCTCAGACAATGCGACCGCCAGCATTAAAGCCACGATAATTACAAATGGGCCAAACACACGCCAGCCCAGTTCACTACGCACGACAGGATCATCACGTTTTTCCCATAACTTGGACATGGATAATGCTTCAACATCACCACTCTCAAATTTTACGTCTTTGTCATTTTCTAAACGTAAACGATAAGACTGGAATTCTGCCTGCGTGTAACGTGGTTGATTCGGATAAATCTCGTATCGACGGCCTTGGACGAGATCCACTACATTGGCAGTATCATTGGCAACTTCAACTCGTGTTGCTTCTTTTGCCAGAATCATGACATCCGGTTTATCGGGCTGATTGCCTTTTTGATAGAAGAAAATATCTTTTAAGTTCTTACGGTCTTCTGAAAGCGAGCCTGCATAAATGGTATAAGGCCCCGAAGAAATAAACTCTTTCGGACGCACCAGATCAAATCCGGTCCGCACCGCTTGGGTACTGGTTAATTTTTCAAACTCACGTAAGCCCCACGGCCCCATCCAGACCATTAAGCAGGTCTGTACCACCAGATACACCACAGTCATTGGCAACAATAAACGAGCCAACTGATTCCGACTGACGCCACTGCCATTTAAAACTGCCATTTCATGGTCGACATACAGACGCCCGAATACCAGCATTAATGCGATAAAGAAACCTAAAGGGAGAATCAACGTTAAAAATTCAGGTAAGCGATAGCCGATAATGCTAAATAAGATACCAGCATCCAAACGACCTTGAGCTGCTACGCCAAAATACTTGATCAAACGACCACCCATCATGATCATGGTTAATAAACCAATGACGACGAGAGATGTCGAAACCACCTGTTTGACGAGATAACGCCGAATAATCAAAGTAATACTTCCAAAAGACCAATCGAAGGTAACGCTAGTTTACCCGAATGTTAAAAATATAAAACCTATCGCTTGTTGCGGATTGCAACCTCATATCTGAAAGTGTTTAATGGACTTATCTTTCTTTTTTGCTCATTAGGTTCTATACAAACAATGAAATTTACACTTCAAAACGCATTCCCAGCTCAGGCGTCTAGCGAATCTTTGTGGATTTTGGTTGATTCAGAACAATTACAACAGAACTTAAATACTTATCAAATCAACCAACTAGATGACGTCCTTAACGCAACCCAATACAAAGCAGGTTTTAACGATAACTTGGCCTTGCTTGCCAATGTCTCTGTTCAAGCCAACACACAATTATTAGGGCTTGGAAAAAGTGACGAGCTAAAAGCGACAAAATTAGCAAAACTCGCACAAAGCATTATCAAATCATCACAAAATAAATTTAAACAAATTAGTCTCGATCTTTCAGCTCTACCTGCTGATTTACACGCACTATTTGTATTGAGCCTCACGCAAGCGGCTTATGGCTATGACGAGTTTAAGTCGAAAAAGAATGAGTTCGTGCTAGAAACCATTCACCTGATTGCCAGCCAGACCACGTTAGATGAAGCACAGTTAAAGCTGATTCATGCGGTTCAGTCGGGTCAAAACTTTGCGCGTGATCTGGGTAACCGTCCTGGAAATATTTGTTTCCCTGAATATCTCGCAGATCAAGCACTTGCGCTTGCTAAACAATATCCAGACTTATTGAAAGTCACTGTACTGGATGAGCAGCAAATGGCTGATTTGGGCATGTATGCCTTCCTTGCCGTGAGCAAAGGCTCGGATCGTCCGGGTCGTATTGTTACTCTCGAATACAATGCCCAAATTGATCAAGCGCCTGTGGTGCTGGTGGGTAAAGGTGTGACTTTTGATACTGGCGGTATTTCATTAAAACCAGGCTTAGGCATGGATGAAATGAAATTTGATATGTGCGGCGCAGCTTCAGTTCTTGGAACCATTCAGGCTCTCTGTGAAGCACAATTGCCAATTCATGTGGTTGGTGCAATTGCCGCAGCAGAAAATATGCCATCTGCTCATGCGACGCGTCCCGGTGACATCGTAACGACCATGAGCGGGCAAACTGTAGAAATTCTAAATACTGATGCAGAAGGTCGTCTAGTCCTGTGTGATACCTTGACCTATATCAAACGCTTTAACCCAGCCCTTGTGATTGATATTGCAACACTTACAGGTGCATGTGTGGTTGCACTGGGTAAAGTGGTCAGTGGCTTATTTACGCCAGATGATGAACTTGCACAAGACTTGCAACAGGCAGGCGAACAGTCACTTGACCGTGTATGGCGCATGCCCGTGATGGAAGAGTATCAAGAATTACTCGACTCACCTTTTGCCGATATTGCCAATATTGGTGGCCCATACGGCGGTGCAATCACAGCGGCCTGCTTCCTCGAACGTTTCACTCGCGACTACCGTTGGGCGCATCTTGATGTGGCAGGTACGGCGTGGTTATCTGGCGCCACTAAAGGTGCTACGGGTCGTCCAGTGCCATTATTGATGCAATTCTTGGCTAATCGTGTTCAAACGAATGGCTAAAATTAGTTTTTATCTCTTTGAAAACAGTCAGGAACGGCAAGTCGAAAGTGCTTGCCGTTTGTGTCGCAAGATTCTGAACCAGCATCCCCACATCTGGTGGTACTGTGCTGATCCAGACTTGCAAAATGAACTGGATGAGATGCTCTGGAGCTTCGATCCAAAAAGTTTCATTGCGCATGGGATTGACCAGCCGCATAGTCCAGTGTGTATTTCAAAAGACTTACCACCATCCAATGATTGGATCGTGTTTAATTTTAACAATCATGCACTTGAACAAACTCAAGATTTTCGCCACATTATCGAAATTATTGAAAATAATGAAACTGCGAAACAGATTGGGCGGGAAAAATTTAAAATGTATCGACGTTTGGGTATAGAACCTCGTACATTTAAATTATAAATTGGCAATAAAAAACATCATTTTAGGAGTGTCTTGTGGCATTAAATGTAGGTCAGGATTTTAAAAAACGTTGGTTAAATGCACCTGAGGCGGTTCGTCAGACCTATCAGGAAGATTTAGCACGTATCTGTGATCTGTTATTACCACAAACCTCAATTCAAACGTGGACACAGAATGAGGAGAACGCTCAACAGCGTTCTCAACAGCGCATTGATCAAGCCTATGCAGATTTAAAAGCAGAATTGCTGGAACAGGCACGCATTCGCAAACAACTGGCGCTAGAAAAAGCACTGGAAGAAAAACGTGCAGCTGAAGCCGCTTATGCCGCACAACTGCAAGCAGATGAAGCGCGTCAGTTTGAACAACAAACCGAGAATTTACTTGCGCTACGTGGTCATATCGATCAGGAAATTGCGCAACAGACCGAGCGCTACCAGACTAACCCAGAACACCCAAGTATTGATTATGCACGCGGTCAGCGCATCGCCATTGATGATCAGCAGATTCTGTCTGAGCTGGAAAGTGTCCGTGTCCGACTTGAGCTTGAAGCCGAAGGCCTGATTGAGCAAGCAGTGACGGTATTCCGTGCCAAGCTGCATGCACTGGCACAAGATGAAATTGAATATATTTTGAAGAACAGTGAGTTCTCGGACGAGAAATAATAAAAAGCCCAGTTTAAACTGGGCTTTTTTATACTTTATCTTTTATTTTAAGAAACCGTTTTCAGCTAAAAAAGCCATGCTGATATTCGATTCAGTTTTCTGCTCAGCCGCCTTATCACCTAACAATAAACGCTCGATATAACGTGCCAATACATCAACTTCTAAATTCACTTTGCTTCCCACCTGCCAAGTGCCAATATTGGTACGTTCAGCGGTATGCGGAATCAAATTCAGGCTTAGAATATTGCCACGTAAATGGTTAATGGTGAGGCTAATGCCATCGACCGTAACAGAACCTTTTTCAGCCAGATATTTTGCCAGCTCAACCGGAGCAGTCACTTCAAAGTACAGAGAACGCGCGTCTTCGCGAACCAGCGTAATCTCACCCAGCCCATCAACGTGACCACTAACAATGTGTCCACCAAAACGTGTGGTCGGCAACATCGCTTTTTCAACATTCACCGCCTGTCCGACTTTCCATTGCCCAAGCGTAGTACGGTTCAAGCTTTCACGGGAAACATCTGCCGCATACCAGTTTTCACCCCACTCAATCACAGTCAGGCAAATCCCATTGGTGGCAATCGAATCACCCAAATGTACATCAGACATGTCCAAGTCAGTCTGGATACGTAGACGAACATCACCGCCTACACTTTGTAGGCTCTCAACCTTACCTAAACTTTCAATAATGCCTGTAAACATGGGAGTTTCAACCTATCTTTATTGCAGTGTCTGCCACAGTGAATCAGATACCTTAAAGCAAAGAACCCGAGATAACAAGGCATCCCCAAAGCAAATAAAAAGGGCGATCATCTGACCACCCTCTTTCTACACATGATTGAATCATGCATTTATTGCATTTCAGAGATTTGCTGTTCTGCTGTGTCTTTGGTTGCAACCTGATTCTTGATCAGGAAATGGCTAAAGAATAATTTATAGCCCAACACACCTAAGCATGCGCCCACGATCGGTGCAATGATGGGTACGATGAAATAAGGAATATCACGGCCACCTGTAAACGCAACTGGTCCCCAGCCTGAGAAATAAGCCACGATTTTCGGGCCAAAATCACGTGCAGGATTCATGGCAAAGCCAGTCAATGGGCCAAAAGAAGCACCAATCACGGCAACCAGCAAACCGACCAGAATCGGTGCCAAAGCACCACGCGGCAAACCATTGCTGTCATCACCAATTGCCATAATCAGCCACAGCAATAACATGGTAATAAACATCTCGACCATGAAAGCCTGACCCAGCGACAATAGATGATGCGGATAAGTTGAGAAAATTCCCGCCAGCTCCAGACTTTCTACACTGCCACGAACCATGTGATGCGTCTGTTCATAATCTACAAATAAATTGCTATATAGCCCATATACCAGCAGTGCGCCTGTCGCAGCACCTGCGACTTGGGCAATGATATAGAACGGGACTTTACGCTTATCAAAGCCAGCAAATAGAGCCAAAGCGATGGTCACGGCAGGATTGAGGTGTGCCCCAGAAATACCAGCAGACAAATAGACAGCCAATGCAACTGCCAAGCCCCATACAATGCTGATTTCCCACAGACCTAAACTTGCTCCTGCAAGCTTAAGTGCAGCCACCACACCAATACCAAATGATAAAAAAATTGCGGTAGCAAAAAATTCGGCTACACATTGCCCCAATAAGGTGGGTTCCGAGCGACTCATAACAACCTCTCTTGGTCATCGCTGCAAATAGGCAAGACCCTAAATTAAGCTCGGCAAACTATATTTATTTTTGAAACTGGTCAATATTGTTTGGTAAATTTTTAAACGATTGATCAAAAGATTTTTCTCTAAAATCGGTGCGTAAAAACAACTAAAAAAGATACAAAAACAGAATTCAATTAATTGTTTTTATTTATCTTTTTTAATTTTCATTCTTTTTAACAGCAGATTTAACCAAACTGACCGACACCAAAGAAATGACTAAAAAATGTAAGATATTTACTATAAAAACAGATACTTATTATATAAACCGATTTTATTTATCTAATTATCCGATTTAACAAAGAAACTGAATACAAAAACACCACTTTTAAAAAGTGGTGTTCTGTTTTACCAAAGTGCCAGTTGGGTACTATTCCCTGTAGTATCGACCCCGCCCAATTCAGCGAAGTGATACAACTGCCCTAACAACTGCCGTAACGGCGGTCCAGACTTAGCGTGCGTATCGGTAATCACAATAAATTCCAGTACACGTGCCCGTTCAGACTGACGCTGTTTACTCACCCGATAACGCGGTACATCCTGAGTCAACAAGGTGACTTTACCGCGCTTTAAATTGGCAGTCAGCAAGTCTTTTGGTTCGATATTTCCGTCGGTCGAGTAGCTAGTCAAAATATAACGAGCATTAATCGTTTCCAATAACTTTTCATAAGCCTCTTTGGCATATTTAGAAGAGTTATAAGGACTTGGACGTTCTTTACGCCAAGCACGATCAATACCGCTTTTAAAACCTTTGGTATCAGGTGAAGGTAAATCGACTTGATCCCATAAGGTCAATGCATTGAGAACGTGATAATTACTGCTATAAGCATGTTGATTATAAGGCGGGTCCAGATAAGCCACATCCACTTCAAAACCACTCATCTGATTGGCAAGATGCTGGGCATCGACACACCACATTTCTGCCGCAGGACGTTTAGGATCACCAATCTCGCAGAAACGGCTTGGTGTCAGCCATAACAATGACTCGATCCGTTCCAGTGCCGTTTGAGTACGTCCGCCCCAGCCCTGATGGAAACTTTTGAAAACGCCACTGGTATTACTAACAAAACTGGCTGAATACAGTAACGGTGCTAACAAAGCACTCATTTCTACATCATTAATTGCACCCTGTGCCTGCCAAGTGGCAATCTGCTGACGAATCGCATCAATACGCATGCCGTTACGGCGTTTGAAGAATAGGCGGTCACGTGCAGGGTCGTACACATCATCATTGCGTGGACATAGATTATGCGTGACCCAGCCTTTGACTTCAGGCAAACGGTTTAGATAATCAATGGCTTTTTGATAGCCACCCAATTCTTTAAATGCAGGTGCATCAACACAAGCCAAAATCGCATGATTCAGCGCATGACTATACGGTTCCCAGTCATTGGCAATCACACGATAGCCATTTTGACGGGCTAAACGGGAAACCACCCCACTGCCTGCAAAAAAATCCGCAAAAATCGGTGGATTCTTTTTCTTGCTATTCAGCGTTCCTGTAATCTCAAGCGCTTCTAAAATCAAATGTAGAAGACGACGCTTATTCCCAAGATAAGGAACTAACTGATGAAAAAGATATTCGTCAGTCGTACGGGCCGCATGACGACGTTTGTGATAAACCGATGGTTCTGGATTCATATCAACTCTTGGATAGGGAGCAATCTTAGGCGAATGTCTTGCCCAAGTTGGGTTACATCGACCAACTCAAATCGTCGTTGTTCTGCCATTTTACTAAATTCAGCATTGAACATAGCGCGGGCAGATTGACCAAGTAAAGTTGGTGCAACATAACTAATCATTTCATCAACCAAACCTTGCTGTAAAAAGGCGGTAGATAAAGTTGCACCTGCCTCAACCAATACATCATAAATTTGATACTGTTGAGATAAGGTCTGCAATAATTGATTTAAAGGTTGCGGCGTCAATTGTATCACGCCTAAATCGGCAAGTTCTTGACGAAATGGTGTCATCACCATCACTGTTTCAGGATTTTGTAACATCTTGGCTGACAATGGCAGTTGCCCTTGGCGATCTAACACGATTCGTTTCGGCTGTACCACCGTTGAAATATCAACATCAGTCAAAACACGAACATTTAACTCGCAATCATCTGCCAGCACGGTTTGAATACCTGTGATCACGGCGCCTGAAATTGCACGCCAATGCTGGACATCCTGACGCGCCTCAGTTCCCGTAATCCATTTGGACTCACCCGAAGCCATTGCAGTACGCCCATCAAGACTCGAGGCCACTTTTAAACGAACATAAGGCAAACCGGTCGACATGGCTTTTAAAAAGCCAAAGTTGAGCGTTTTTGCCTGATCGACACAAATGCCTGTTTCAACTTCAATGCCTGCATTCTGCAAGATCTGAACGCCCTTGCCAGCCACTAACGGATTGGGATCCGAGCATGCAACCACAACTTTTTTGACCTGTGCTTTCACCAATGCTTCGGCACAGGGCGGCGTTCGACCATAATGGGCACACGGTTCCAATGTCACATAAGCGGTTGCATCTTTGGCATGGTCACCCGCCTGACGCAGGGCAAATACCTCTGCATGAGGCTGACCTGCTTTGGGGTGATAACCTTCCCCGATCAGTTGTCCATCTTTGACAATGACACAACCCACATTTGGATTTGGTTTCGTCGAATATTGTCCAAGTCGCGCCAGTTCAATGGCACGTTGCATCCAGTACTGCTGTTCGGATAAATGATCTTGGGTTAACTCAGACATGATTTCTCTAATTTAGTTGTCATTTTCGCGTTGTTGCATTTGTTCAATTTGATGACGAAAAGCATCGACATCCTGAAAATCCTGATACACAGAAGCAAATCGTACATATGCTACATGATCGAGCGCAAAAAGCGCCTGCATAACGATTTCACCAATCGTTCTGGACTTCACATCCCGTTCACCCAAACGGCGAATATGCGACTGGATATCGCTGAGTACGGTTTCAATCTGTTCTTGGGTTACAGGACGTTTCTGTAAAGCATGCATCAATGAGCGACGTAATTTTGCTTCATCAAATGGCTCATTTTTACCATCCGATTTGATAACACGTGGCATTACCACATCATAACTTTCAAATGTTGTAAAACGCTCACCACAAATGACACACTCACGACGACGACGAATCTGGCACCCTTCGGCGGCCAAACGGGAGTCGATAACTTTACTATCAGCAGCGTTACAAAATGGACAATGCATAGTTGCGCGATTATTTAATCTCTTTGCCTAAGTGTAGCAAAGTTTCTTCAATTGCAGAACCAGCACCCTACAGGCATAAAAAAACAGCCCCATGAGGCTGTTTTTAAATCACATCTTGTCTGTGTTATTCAATACGTTCGCCATGTTGACTCAAGTCAAGACCCATACGCTCATCATCAGCGCTAACACGGATCCCAATCACCAAATCGATCACTTTAAGGATAATGAAGGTCACGATTGCACTGTAAGCGATGGTTGCCAATACACCCTCGATTTGCACCCACAATTGGCCTGCAAAAGTTGGTGCAAGTGCAACGTTCGCGGCTTTGATGATTTCATCGCTATAGAAGATGCCTGTCAGAATCGCACCAACAATACCACCCACCGCATGTAGACCAAATGCATCCAAGGCATCATCCGCTTTAAGCAGGCGTTTCAATGCTGTAATTCCCCAGAAACACACCACACCACCGATAAGACCCATAATCAATGCTCCACCTACACCAACGAAACCAGCAGCAGGTGTAATCACAACCAAACCAGCAACAGCACCTGATGCGCCACCCAGTACGGAAGCTTTACCACGAATCACACGTTCAACAATCAGCCAAGAGAATGCAGCAGCCGCAGCGGCAACTTGTGTTACCAAAATCGCCATACCTGCACGTGCACCAGCACCTAAAGCACTACCACCATTAAAGCCAAACCAGCCAACCCAGATCAAGCTTGCACCAATGACGGTTAAGGTCAGGTTATGTGGCGCCATAGACTCACGGCCTAGACCAGTACGTTTGCCTAACATATACGCTGCAACCAGACCCGCGACACCCGCATTGATATGGACAACAGTACCACCCGCGAAATCTAACGCACCTGCTTTAAATAACCAGCCATCTGCTGCCCAAACCCAGTGTGTAATCGGGGCATAAACCAGGATCACCCAAACTGCGATAAAGGCCATAAATGCAGAATACTTCATACGGTCAGCGATCGAACCACTGATAATTGCAACCGTAATGATGGCAAAGGTCATTTGGAAAATAACGAATAGACTTTCAGGAATAGTGCCTGTCAAGGCATCAAAGGCAACGCCATTCAGCATGGCTTTCGCAAGGTCACCAACATAAGCACCTGAACCAGAGAACGCCAGAGAATAACCCACTGTCACCCAGATCAAACTTACAAGAATTGCCGCTGAAAGGCTGAACATCATGGTACTCAGTACGTTTTTCTTACGAACCATACCACCATAGAACAAGGCTAAGCCCGGAATCGTCATCAACAGCACTAACGCAGTTGAAACAAGAACCCATGCTGTATCACCTGTATCGACCGTTGCTTCCGCAGCAGGTGCTGGTATTGCTTCCACAGGAGCTGGCGCTTCTGCTGCAACAATTTCTGTTGAGGCAGTTGTAGTGTCAACTGCTACAGCGTGTTCAGTAACAGGCGTTGAAGCAGCATCTTCTGCCCAAACCACCGCTGAACCACCTAAGAGTGCGCCAGATAGACTGAGCGCCATAAGCATTTTTTTCATTCGTGTCCCCCAACCTGATTTCGCGAGCTATTGCTATATTTAATAGCTCAGCAAAGTTTGTGCCAACTTAGACAGCATCTGGCCCAGTCTCGCCCGTACGGATACGGATCACTTGCTCTAAATTGGTCACAAAAATTTTGCCATCACCAATTTTGCCTGTGCTTGCGACACGAGTAATCGACTCAATGACGGCATCAACCATTTCATCGCTAATTGCAATTTCAATCTTTACTTTTGGTAAGAAATCAACCACATACTCTGCACCACGGTACAATTCTGTGTGACCTTTTTGACGTCCGAAACCTTTGACTTCAGTTACGGTAATCCCTTGAACACCAATCTCAGAAAGTGCTTCACGCACATCATCCAATTTGAATGGTTTTACAATTGCAGTTACAAGCTTCATGTTTGTTTTCCTTCGGCTTATTTTCACCAGTAAGGTTTTATGTTCAATTTTCATGCCAATATTTAAAGGTTGGGGGTTTTTAAATATCGGACATAAGCTTTCTTTATAACCTATTTAGCCTTGAAGATGTAGATAGTCCATCGAAAATAAGTATCATTTGCTCCTGTTTCACTGGATTTATAAGTCACTCCTCGTTCTGGCCTTAACTGTGCTAGAGGATTGACACAAGCAGTGATACACTGAGCAGCAAATATACATAACTTATTGAGTACTTTATGATTGAAACTCTTTTACAAGCAATTTTGCAGCAAGTTGACCAGCCGAAAAAGGATTTAGAAAAAAATCTGCGTGCTTTATTAAACGAGAGTATCGAAAAACTGGATTTAGTTTCAAAACAAGAACTTGACCGCCAAAGAACAGCGCTTGAGTTAGCCAACCAACGTTTGACTGAACTTCAGCAACAAATGAAAACACTTGAAGAAGTGATTCAGAACAAAAAATAAGCACCAACTTGGTGCATTTCGCACCTCAGAATGATTAAAAATAAAGCACCACAATGGAACAATAACAAGATGTCTTTTGCCAAGATATATACGAGAGGGCTATTGGGGTTACATGCTCCTCAGATTGAAGTTGAAGTCCACATTAGTTCAGGCCTTCCTTCTTTAACAATTGTTGGCTTAGCTGAAGCCGCTGTCCGTGAAAGTAAAGATCGTGTGCGTTCTGCCATCATCAATAGCGGTT
This sequence comes from Acinetobacter sp. NRRL B-65365, assembly GCF_001605865.1. Taxonomy (NCBI): domain Bacteria; kingdom Pseudomonadati; phylum Pseudomonadota; class Gammaproteobacteria; order Moraxellales; family Moraxellaceae; genus Acinetobacter; species Acinetobacter sp. NRRL B-65365. The sequence continues at coordinate 45,458 of NZ_LRPD01000018.1, forward strand.
TTCAGTTTCCCACCAAACGCTTAACCATCAATTTAGCACCAGCCGATTTACCCAAAGATGGTTCTCGACTGGACTTACCGATTGCCTTGGGGATTCTGATTGCTTCTGGACAATTACCAGAACACAGTACAGAAGGCTTTGAATTTATAGGGGAACTGGCGCTTGATGGACACTTACGTCCTGTTTCTGGGGCATTAACCATCGCAATGGCCTGCCAACAAGCCAAACATCGCCTTCTACTGCCCACTGAAAATCTGGATGAAGCAAGCCAGCTTCCCGATTTTGAAGTCTATGCGGCGCAGCACTTACAAGAAGTTTGTGCACATTTTTCGGGCAATGCCCAGCTGGCAGCTGCACCACAACGACCAAACTCAGCTGCATCTGCCTATCAATTTGATCTTGCCGATGTCAAAGGTCAATTACGTCCACGCCGAGCGCTAGAAATTGCCGCTGCGGGCGGACATTCGTTATTATTTAAAGGCCCACCCGGCACAGGTAAAACCTTATTGGCTTCTCGCCTGCCTTCGATTTTACCGCCGCTCAATGCGCAAGAAAATCTAGAAGTCGCCAGTATTTATTCGGTGGCCAACGCACCGCACAGTTTTGGCCAGCGTCCCTTTAGAGCACCACACCATACAGCTTCAGCAATTGCGTTGGTTGGCGGCGGCTCTCAACCCAAGCCCGGGGAAATCACTTTGGCTCATTTAGGCGTCCTGTTTCTGGATGAATTGCCAGAATTTGATCGCAAGGTACTGGAAGTATTACGTCAACCTTTAGAGTCCAAAGAAATTGTGATTTCTCGTGCCGCACGACAAATGACCTTTCCTGCAAATTTCCAGTTTATTGCCGCAATGAACCCTTGCCCATGTGGTTATGCCTTTAATCAGGACAGCCGTTGCCAATGTTCCCCTGAAAGTATTCAACGCTACCAAAATCGTATCTCAGGCCCATTGCTGGATCGTATTGATTTACATATTGATGTACCACCGTTACAGGCTCAGGAACTACAAGATCGTACGTCAACCGAGAATTCTGCCAGCGTGCGGCAACGTGTGATCACTGCCTACGAAAAACAGATCCAAAGACAGCAGTGCTTAAATCAGGCTTTATCACCGAAGTTACTAGAACAGCATGCTCTGCTAGATGACAGTTCGACAAAAATTATTGAGATGGCCCAGCAACGACTTAACTTGTCTGCACGCGCCTACCATCGTGTATTGCGTGTTGCGCGCACGATTGCCGATTTAGCAGAAAGTGATCTGATCTCAACTAGTCATTTAACCGAAGCACTATCCTATCGCGGCAACCAAACCTAAAATTTTTATCGAAATTTTTCAATAAAAGAATCCGTCGTAGTACGGATTCTTTTATTAACCAAGATTTGAAAAAAAGTATATAAAAATAATTGTCTTAACTGTATTTATCGAACATGCAATTTAAAGGTCGGCACAATTCAATTGAGTTTCATAAGGCAACAGGTTATGTTGAAAACAGACACCGTTCATTTGTGTTTATACAGTTTTTGATTTCAAAAATAGAAGAATGCTCATTTTTATTGGCAAAAAATAAACGATATAAGCTGAATTCATCATGAATAAGCTGGATAAATATTCCGAACAAATGACCTAACACTTCCAGCCAAATCAACTTTCCCAAAGGTTGGCGATTATGACCTATGACACCGCACTACTCATGTTAGGATTTTTTGCGTTCTGTGGTGGTCTGATTGATGCCGCAGTAGGTGGTGGCGGTTTAGTGCAAATACCCGCGCTATTACATGCTTTGCCACAACACAGTATTACCACTGTTTTAGGTACCAATAAACTCGCCGTGTGGGCAGGTACCGTTTCCTCTATTTTTAGATATGTGAATAAAATTAAATTTGTCTGGAAGTTGCTCATCCCTACCATGCTTTCAGCATTCATATTTGCCTTTATTGGTGCCATGACAGTTGCGCAAATTCCCAAGCAATTCATGACCTATCTTGTTTTCTTTTTACTCATCTTGATGGCGATTTATACTTTTCTCAAGAAGGACTTAGGCGCACATAGCACTTATGTCAAATGTGGGCATAAAGAAATTGTTCTGGGAATCTTTTTTGGTGGTTTGATTGGATTCTATGACGGTGTGTTTGGGCCGGGTAGCGGTAGCTTTCTGCTGTTCTTATTTGTAAAAGTGTTTGGCTTTGATTTTCTCAACGCATCTGCATCAGCGAAAATTGTGAATATTGGTACTTTTAGCTCTGCACTTTTATTCTTTATCCCTACAGGTCATGTGCTGTGGGAAATTGGCTTAATGATTGCCATCTGTAATGTTATGGGTGCTTTAGTCGGCGTATTTCTGGCACTACGATATGGTAGTCAGTTTATCCGGATATTTTTTCTGTTCCTTTTAGTCTTTCTGATTATCAGAATGGGATTATCTATATTCTGAATCTATCGCAAGTCATGATTAGATTTAAACGGCTTCCCTCAAGTGAATATCATTCAATATAAAAAAGCCAGCAATAGAGCTGGCTTTTTGTTTATCCAACCAAGCCTAGAATGCTTTGGTCAAGGTAAATACTGCACCTGTTTCTGTACCACGCTTTAACGGCTGTACATTGGCGTCAATATTGGTTCCTACTGCTGCGAGTTCAGCAGTTAAACCAGATACTGATTTCACGCTATACGTCACACCAACTTTCCAATCGACATAATTATCATCAAGACCATCTGTTGCATCACTGTTAAAGTCATAGTTATCTACTTTGGTATAACCGACACTTGCTACACCACCAAAGCCAGTATCTGCAAACGGAATGTTATAGGTTGCGTTCACATACCAGCCATTCTCATCTGTACCAGCAAAGTCATTGGTGTAGTTCAAACTACCTAATAGGCTATCACCTGATGCTAATACATTTTTAAAGCCTAGTTTTGCGTAAAGTTCTAACCAGTTCAGGTCAGATGCACTTGGATAACCGTAGTACCATAAACCGACATCTAAAGTCGGCTTACCTGCAAATGGTAACTCAGTCGCATAGCCCACATAAGGATCTAGCTCAAGATGAGGATCAGCCCCACCAAAGTTAACGTTTGAACCCCATACCCCAGCATAAAGACCTGATGAATGTGTTAATGCAAAACCACCTTGTACTGCAGGATCAGATTGAGTTTGTGTGATACCACGATAACGATAATCAGTCGTTAACGCAGCCGTTCCTGAAAAACTCAGGCCGTATTGAGATAATGTATTTGTTTCTTCTGCCATCGCAAAAGTTGAAGTCACTGCACAAATACTCAACGCGATTGCTTTACATGCAAATTTCATCATCTTGATCTCCCCCATGATGGATATTCGACTGATTTAAATTTTAAATTGCATCGCAAAGTAATTAGCAATTGCTGTGCCAACTTCAGCTAAACCATATTTCATCGTGGTCTTAATGAGTAAATTCGTCTTACTCAAATTTTTAATCGTTCTGAATTAAGGCCGATCTAGCATCCTTATATTTTTTTGAGCGATTTAGACGCACCAACCCATTCAAGATTATTTTTTGCACAAAAAAGAGGCATTTCATCGAGGTAAAGAAAGTGCAAAATGCTTTCAAAATAAGCTTAACTCAGCAGAAAACAGAAATGTTCCATAAAAGTGCACAGCAAAAAAACTTAAAATGCGCTTAAAAAATATTCTTTTTAGGACAATCCCTTTCGTCATTCGTCGGGATGTTCTTTTTGCAGCAAACAATTGAACACTTTTCACACAAAGAAAAAATAAATATTTAAAATAAAAGAAAAAATACCTCAATAAATCACATAGTTTTATTCGAACAAAACAAAAAATAACCTGTTTACTTTACATCCAAAATAAACAACATTATGACTAATAATCAAACACTTGATCTTAAGATGTATACTTTTTAAACGAGAAACAAATCATAAAATTTTATAAGTATTTTATTTAAAAATAATTAAAAAATTTTAATAAAAATCTATCTTTTTTATGCATAACTTATACAATTGATCAAAATTTCGGTTTTATCCCAAATTTATTATTTCTAATGAGGCGAGCTATGCCAAAGGCAAAGAAACTTACTTTAGCGGTTTTGATTAATGCCGCGTTAATTACCTCAACATATGCAAGCGAACAAAGCGAAGCAAAAGGACTTGTTGAAGATGCCAAAGGGGATATTTTATTCCGTACTGGTTATTTAAATCGTGACAAAAAGAATGGTGTCGAAGACACTAGCTCATATGCTCAGACGGCAATGGTAAAACTGGAAACTGGTTTTACTCAAGGTTTAGTTGGCTTTGGCGCTGGAATCATCGGTGATGCTTCTTTTAAATTAGGCTCAAACAATAATGCTGGTAACGGCATGATTCCAAAGCATCCAGATGGTTCTGCTTACGATCACTGGGCACGTGGCGGTGGTTTTGTAAAAGCACGTATTTCGAATACAACTGTAACTTATGGTACTCAAATCCTAGACCTACCTGTTTTAGCAAGTAATACAGCACGTTTAGTACCAGAATACTTTGATGGTGTGTTAGCAAACAGCCGTGAAATTGATGGTTTAGAACTTACCATTGGTAAATTCACTAAAAATCAATATTCTGACCAAATTAATTCAGATGGTAACCAACTAGACCGAGCTGTAGTTTGGGGTGCGAAATATAAAGTCAATGATCAGTTAAATACAGCTTACTATGGTACTGACATCAAAGACCGCTTAGAACGTCACTATGCAAATGTAAACTATAAGCAAGCTTTAGCAAACAATAGCTCATTAACTTATGACTTCAGTGGTTATCATACTGACTGGGATCGTAAAGCAAATGATAGTCTATATTCTTATATTGGCTCTGCAGATGACAAATACCGTAACTCTATCTGGGCAATTTCTACAGCGTATAATACTGGCCCACATACTGTAATGGTTGCATACCAACAAAATAATGGTAAAGCTGGTTATGACTATGGTCTTGGTAAAGGCGTAGGTGATGGTCACCAAACTATTTATTTACCAAACTCTTATCTATCAGATTTTATTGGTAATGATGAAAAGTCGGCCCAGCTTCAATATAGTCTTGATTTTGGTAGCTATGGTGTACCAGGTTTAAGCTGGACCACAGCATTTGTATACGGTTGGGATATCGACACCAATACAGCTGTTAAAAGTGGTAATAATGTAGTTGCTCGTGTACGTACTGCGGATAATGCTACTGAACGTGAGTTCTTTAACCAAGTGAAATACACCGTTCAATCTGGTTTTGCTAAAGATGCGAGCTTACGTTTACGTCACTCGTATTACCGTGCAAGCGATGAATACCAAGATGGCTATATCGGTGATACCAACGAATGGCGTATCTGGCTTGATATTCCTGTGAAATTATTCTAATTCGCAGTTCATCAAGCAATAAAAAACTCCATTCAAATGAATGGAGTTTTTTTATGACCAGATTTTAAATTTTTAAAATCTGGTTGAGCATCTCAAAGTTACTTTTTAGCAGCTTCGATTGCTTTAAGTACTTCAGCTTTCGCAACGTCAGCACCTTCCCAACCACTGATTTTTACCCACTTACCAGGCTCTAAATCTTTGTAGTGTGCAAAGAAGTGCTCAACTTGGCTGATCAATAATGGCGGAAGATCCGTATATTCTTGAACATCTTTATAAAGTGGAGATAATTTTTCGTGTGGAACAGCGATTAGTTTCGCATCGATACCACCATCATCTTCCATTTTTAATTTGCCCACTGGACGGCAACGAATCACAGAACCAGCAGCAACAGGATGTGGAGTTACAACAAGTACGTCTAATGGATCACCATCTTCAGACAATGTATTTGGAACATAGCCATAGTTTGCTGGGTAGAACATTGCTGTACCCATGAAACGGTCTACAAATAACGCATCTGAATCTTTGTCGATTTCGTATTTGATTGGGGCTGCATTTGCAGGAATTTCGATAATGACATAGATGTCATTTGGTGCGTCTTTACCCGCAGGAATATTGCTATAACTCATATCAACACTCGTTTATATTGTGAAGTAGATGTAAATCGGACAGATTATAACGTGAATACAGCGAAAATGATGCTAGATATGTAGCAAGCTGGCGAATTTTATAGCCAGCCGTCATCAGGTCATTTTGACCGTAATCACGAACAGTAAAATTGGACAAAGTAGAGAGAAAAACCAGATGATAGAACGTAACGTGGCGAGATTGGCCAGATAGCAGATGCCGTAAATGACGCGAAATACGATATAAGCCCAGCCCAAAGTCAAAATGAAATACTCTGGCACCACCATATACTCTGCCATCAACATCGCAGCAATAAACAAAGGTAAGCTCTCAAAACTGTTTTGTTGCACAGCATTCGCCCGTGCAGATAGTCCTGTTGTTTTGGCTAAAAAGTCACGAGGATTCTGATTATCTTTTGCTTGAAAACCACCTTTTGATTTTGCAATCAAGGTAAATACATAAGGCAACAAACATGCGACTATAATAATCAATATAATGCCGCTAATACCTTGCATGCTGACATCCATCATTTGAAGTTCTTCTGATCATGCTATCATAACTTATAATTTATTGAACTTTCATGTGTGCTTGTTCAACAAGCGTTTCTTTTACACACATTGTTTGTGTAAAAGTTGTGTTTTTTCATACTGTTTTAAGGTCAACCTATGCCGCAACCAGATCAAAAAGAAATGTTTGAGGTGCTTGCTCAACAACGCCAGCATCAACTTTTAGTTGATCGAGTACTTAAAGTTGTACTCCCGATCATGGCATTTCTACTCAGTGTGATTTGTGCAAATCTAAACTGGCAATCGACACTTGGTACTTTTGTGATTCTGACAGTGGCCTTTTATGCAGTCGGTATTTATCGCCTGACACTCTGGCACTGGCTGACCGTCATTGTGCTCTATGCAGTTGCCGATAATTATTTTAGTTTTAATGGTATGGATCCGACCCGATTACGTTTCCAACTCGCGACCATGGTCGTTTTTGTGGGCATCGTTGGTATTGGCCGACCTTATATTGACCGCTGGTTAATGAAATCAAAAGGTTCAAAATGAACCCAATAAAAAAACGCCGCAATTGCGGCGTTTTTTATGCTTCCTTATTTAAGAAGCCTAAAAACTTTAAGCTGGTTTACGTAAATCTTTACGTAAGATCTTACCTACGTTTGATTTCGGTAGCTCTTCCATAAACTCAACATAACGTGGGCACTTGTAGCCAGTTAAGTTTTGTTTTGCATAAGCAATGACTTCTTCTGTAGTTAAAGAAGGGTCTTTTTTCACGATGAATAACTTCGGCACTTCACCTGATTTTTCATCTGGAACACCAATCGCAGCCACTTCCAATACTTTTGGATGCTTCGCAATGACTTCTTCAATTTCACTTGGGTAAACATTAAAGCCAGACACCAAGATCATGTCTTTCTTACGGTCAACAATCTTCACATAACCACGTGAATCCATCACACCGATATCACCGGTACGGAAGAAGTTATCAGCCGTCATCACTTTTGCAGTTTCGTCTGGACGGTTCCAGTAACCTTTCATGACTTGTGGACCACGGATCGAAATCTCACCTTGTTCACCCAGCGCAACTTCTTTACCGTCATCATCCAGAATCGCAACTTCAGTTAATGGCAATGGAATACCAATCGTGCCGCTGAATTCAGTTGTAGCAGGAGGATTCGCAGTTGCAACAGGTGAAGTTTCAGATAAACCATAACCTTCGATAATGGTGGTACCTGTAATTTTCTTCCATGCTGCTGCTGTTGATGGCAACACCGCCATACCACCGCCCATTGCCATCTTAAGATTGCTATGGTCAAGCTGTTTGAATTCTTCGTTATTCACCAACGCATTAAATAAAGTATTTACTGCTGGGAAGAATGAAGGTTGATATTTACGTAATTCACCCACTACCGCAGGCAAATCACGTGGATTTGGAATCAGGATATTGGCCTGACCTTTATACATGCCGTAAAGTGCACATACCATGAATGCAAAGATGTGATACAGCGGTAATGCACATACGATACGATCACCTTTAGCACTATCAGAACCGCCAAACTTACTTGAGAAAATCGCTTCACACTGGAGTAAGTTTGCAACAAGATTACGATGCGTTAATTCAGCACCTTTAGAAACACCCGTTGTACCACCTGTATATTGAAGTACTGCAGTATCGCTTAAGGTCAAGCTTGGACGCTTATAATTGCTTGGGTTGGCTTTGTTTAAGGCCGCGTTGAATTTAGTATGGCCTGGAATATTCCACGCTGGAATTTGCTTACGAACTTTACGTAAAACGAAATTCACAATCGTACCTTTCAACGTACCTAACATATCACCCACAGAAGCCACCACAACATGCTTCACAGGTGTTTTACCAATAATGTTCTGATAAACATTGGCAAAGTTTTCAATAATCACTAAGACTTCAGCACCAGAGTCATTCAACTGATGCTCAAGTTCACGTGCTGTATATAATGGATTGACGTTTACAAGCACCAGACCTGCACGAAAAACCCCTAACGCAACAACTGGATATTGGAAAACGTTCGGCATCATCACCGCAACGCGCGATCCTTTTGCTAAACCTAAAGTTTGTAAATAAGCTGCAAATTTACGGCTAGCGACTTCTAATTCATTAAACGTTAAAACTTTATCCATAAAGATAAAGGCATCACGTGAACCAAATTTTTGGAAATTGCGTTCAAAAATATCAACAAGTGAGGTGTTTTCAGCAGGCAGTTCAACTGTTTCTGGAATTCCTGTCTTTTGGTATTCAGCAAACCAAATCTTTTCCATAATGCCCTTATCTCCGAGTGGTAATCCTTAAAAATGTAACAACGTTACTTTCCATGGCAAAACATTTTTTTTAAATTTTTGAATTGCCCTGTCAATCTATCCAAATAATCTGAATACATTGTCATATATAACGTATTTGTATCACAGAATACTAGCCTTATCTCTGAATGAAGAGTCTATTTGCTTTTTGATATCCACGTGGTAAAAGTTGCCCCTTTGTTGCTCTTTTTCCTAGATATTTTTGAAGATCATCCCCTTTCAATTTCAGATGCTGTTGTCCTGCATCGATTTGGATTATTTCATCTAACGTCAGGGTTGTCATGGATAAAATTTGCTCTTTTTCATCAAGTTGTATCAACTTGTTACCCTTACCTTTATTGAGAACTGGCAGGTCAGTTAAATCAATAATAAGTAAACGTCCTGATGAACTCAGAATGGCAACGTGAGTGGATTGCTGAATTGGCAATAGCGGTAAAGCTGTTGCTTTGTCTGCAACAGTCAGGAAGGCTTTCCCAGCTTTTGCATTGGTATCCAGTTGTGCTGCCTGACTCTTAAAGCCGTAACCATTTGAACTGGTTGCAATCAGCTCGCTGCTCTCCTCATCAATAAAGACCTGAATAAATGACACACCACTGGCTGGTGAAAGTTTTGAACTGAGCGGTTCACCCAAGCCACGTGCCGAAGGCAGACTGCTAATTGGCAAGGCATAACTACGTCCTGTCTCGTCAAGGAAATAGACACGCTGGTTGGTTTTACCCACTGCATGACTGAGATACTGGTCACCCGCACGATAATTCAGATTTGCTGCATCGACTTCTGCCCCTTTGGCAGCGCGCACCCAACCTGCCTCGGACAATACGACAGTCACAGGCTCAGCAGGCATTAAATCTTGTTCTTTAATCTGGACGGCATCCGCGCGCGCAACGATTGGTGAACGACGGTCATCACCAAACTTTTTCGCGTCTTCTTTTAATTCATTAATGATCAGGTTTTTTAATGATTCTGGATTTGCCAATTGCTCACGAATAATCGCAGCTTTCGCTTCCAGTTCTTCTTGCTCACGGCGAATTTCCATTTCTTCAAGCTTGGCCAAATGACGAAGTTTGAGTTCGAGGATCGCTTCAGCCTGAATGTCATCAATGCCAAAATGCTGCATCAATACAGGTTTTGGCTGATCTTCTTCACGGATAATCCGAATCACGGTATCAATATCCAAGTAAGCAATTAAAAGACCTGCCAAGATATGCAAACGTTTTTCGATTTTATTCAAATGGTATTGCAAACGACGAGTCACGGTTTGTTTACGAATCTCGATCCATTCCAATAAAATACGGCGAATCGATTTCACCTGTGGACGACCATCTGCCCCGATCATGTTTAGATTGACACGATAGCTCGATTCTAGATCCGTAGTTGCAAATAAGTGACTCATCACCGTTTCTGCATCGACGCGATTCGAACGCAGCACAATCACCAAACGGGTTGGATTGGCGTGATCCGATTCATCACGTACATCGCTGACCAATGGCAATTTTTTGGCAATCATCTGATCTGCGATCTGGGTAATGACTTTTGAACCCGAAACCTGATACGGCAGTTCAGTAATCACAATCTCATTTTTATCGACCGCATATACCGCACGCATACGATAACTACCACGACCTGTGGTTTGAATTTTGAGTAATTCTTCAGGTGGGGTAATGATTTCAGCTTTGGTTGGTAAATCTGGCGCAGGAATATATTCTGCCAGTTTCGAATCTGAGGTTTCAGGATTACGAATTAATGCGATTGTTCCCTTCACCACTTCACGTAAGTTATGGGGTGGGATGTCGGTTGCCATCCCCACCGCGATACCCGTAGTACCATTTAACAAAATATTCGGTACACGTGCAGGCAAAGTGATTGGTTCTTTCATTGAACCATCAAAGTTGTCTTGCCATTCACTGGTGCCTTGGCCCAATTCGCTCAGTAATAATTCACTATAAGCAGAAAGTTTGGCTTCGGTATAACGCATCGCCGCAAATGATTTCGGGTCATCTGGTGAACCCCAGTTGCCCTGACCTTCAACCAATGGGTAACGATAGCTAAATGGCTGTGCCATCAACACCATCGCTTCATAACAGGCTGAGTCACCATGTGGATGATATTTACCGAGCACATCACCGACGGTACGTGCCGATTTTTTCGGCTTCCCCGTCGATTTCAGGCCAAGCTCGCTCATCGCATAAACAATACGGCGCTGTACAGGTTTTAAACCATCACTGATATGGGGCAATGCACGATCCATAATCACGTACATGGCATAGTTCAGGTAAGCCTGCTCAGTGAATTCGGCTACGGAACGGTTTTCTGTTGCATGATGTGCAAGGCTGGTCATTTCAGCGAGTCATCCAAAATCATTTATTATCGTCAATGCTTTGTATGCTATGTGGATGAAGGCGTTGTGACAAGCCCTTGTTGTTGTTTAAACGTCAAATGGTGTCTTGTTCGAAGAATTTGTAATTGGATAAGGTTCTAAACAGAAGATTTTTACTTATCTAATCTGAGACTTTCTCTAAGTAACGCCATTTTATTTTTATCAATATTTAAAATTTGCAAAGAAACAAATTCATCATGATCATTAAAGCCCAAACTAAAATGGTGCCCTTGAAAAGATTCAATTGTATTCTCTTTAATAGATAAAAATGCCAGTTCAATGTAATCCAGTCCAATCAGCAATTGAAAATCTGTGTCAAATGCATCTTTCAACTGACTGGAAAAATCGTTCATATCTATCACCCAAGACGAAACATCAAAGACAGGGAGCAATGTTTTTTTCAAAGCTACAGATGTCGGTGATTTTATCGTTTGAATAATCATCTGTGGATCATAAGTAATAAGTTTGATCGTTGATAATTCACCTGTTTTTAAAAGCCCTATTTCAATTAAAGATGTAGAACCATTACCAGCTCTCCAATACAAATCTGGAGATTTCTCATTCAAATAAATAGCAAAGGGGATATAACCATCAATCTCAATTGAATGACAAGAAAAGGAACTTATATCAATTCTTTTTAACATCTGCTTATCTATATAATTTTTATCAATGCTCATCTGTTGAAGAAGCAGACTCGGCATCATCTTCTTGATAAATAAATTTCGGCATTTCCAGACCAAAATAGATCGCGATCAAACGTAAGGTAAAACCAAATACCAAAGTAAAAATTACAGTCAGATCGTGCGGGAGACCAACTTCCAGACACACCCAATAACAAATCACGGCAACAAAGGAAATACTGGCATACAACTCACGGCGGAACACTAAAGGTACGTCATTACACAGAATATCGCGCAGAATACCACCCGACACACCTGTTAATACGCCAGCCACCGCAGACACCACAAAACCATGCCCCATCGATAAGGCAATCTGACAACCAATAATGGTAAAACCAATTAGACCTAGAGCATCCAGTACCAGGAAGATATTGCGTAGATGACGCATCCATTTGGCAATAATGATGGTGACAAAAGCCGCAGCGCAGGTCAGCACTAAATATTCAGGATGTTTGACCCAAGTTAAAGGATAATGCCCGAGTAGCACGTCACGCACTGAGCCACCCCCCAATGCCGTTACGCAGGCAATCAGTACCACACCAAACCAGTCCATACTACGTCGACCCGCTGACAACGCGCCCGTCATCGCTTCCGCAGTAATGGCAATAATATAAATTACGGTGAGTAACATCTGCCTACATCCCTAAATCAGGCGTAAAAGTGTGCGCTATTCTAAGACAAAGTTAGATGAATTGCGCACAACATTGTTTAAATTTTTTCCCCGAGCCACAAATGCAGGGTTGTTTCATGGTGATTTGCATGTCCAGCGTGGGATCAAGGAAATACCATTGCTGTTGACACAAGACAAAATGTGAAATTTCATGATGAACATGAGCTTGTTTGCCATCATGATAATGCGCCTTGAACTCAACCAGTGCATGGGTTTTATCTAGCTTGGGCTGATGTTGTACCACTTCCAGTTTCAACCATTGATTGGATTGACTCCAGTCGGCAATCGCGGCACGATCCAAAGCGGACTGCTGCCCTAAAGCCGTTGTTTCCAGAATATAATCAATCTGTTGTAAAGCAAAAGCGCTATAACGTGAGCGCATTAGTTGCTCTGCACTTTGAGCTGTCTGTTGTTTCAAATGCAAGGGCTGACAACATTCAGCATAAGGTCCATGTCCACAAGGACAATTCTTTGACAAAATCATTTTGAATTCTCAAATAAAAATAGCCTGAGTAAAACCATTGCATCACAACAGTCAAACTCAAGGCTATTCAGAATAATACAGCTTCGTTATTTCTCGACAGGCTTCTCTTTGGCAATAATGCGCACTTTTTCAATTTTGTGCCCATCCATTGTTACCACTTCAAAGCGATAGCCATCAACTTCAACCGTGTCACCATTTTCAGGTAAACGACCGAGGTGAAACAAGATATAACCTGACAAAGTTGAATATTCCTCACTTTCATCCACTAAATCTTTGCCCAATAACAAAGACACATGGCGAATGTCAGTTGAACCTTCCAGCAACATCGAACCATCATCAAGACTTTCTGCCGCTGCTTCTAGCTCGTCTTCATCAGGGAATTCACCAGCAATCGCCTCTAATACATCAATCGGCGTTGCAATCCCTTCGATTGAACCATATTCGTTCAGGACGATGGCCATTTGCAACGGCGCCTGACGTAACTGTTCCATGACCATTAACACTTGCGCATTTTCATGCACAATCACAGGTTCACGTAGATGTTTACTGAAATCAATAGCACCCGTTTCAATGTATTCATTCAACACTTTATGGGTGAGTACAATACCTTCAATATTGTCCAGCTCACCACGTGCAACAATCAAACGTGAATGGGTCATTGCCATCAAACGTTCTTTTAGCTCAGCCGGATCATCATCCAGATCCAACCATTCCAACTCTGGACGTGGTGTCATCACCGACTTGACTGGACGCTCAGATAAACCAAGTACACCTTGTACCAAGACACTGTGATACACGCCATTGTCTTCATCAAAGACTTCTTTGGCATACGCTTGTGTCGCTAATACATCTTCAGCTTCATTGCTCTGGCTTTCATTACCATTGCCTTTATTGCCTAACATACGCAATACGGCAGAAGCGGTGCGGTAACGCAAATCTGTCGTTGTGACCAGTTTTTCCTGATTACGGCGCATGGTCTGATTGACCATTTCAACCAACACAGAGAAACCAATCGCTGCGTATAAGTAGCCTTTTGGAATATGGAAACCAAAACCTTCTACCACCAATGAGAAACCAATCATCATCAGGAAGCCGAGACACAGGATCACCACCGTTGGATGCTTGTTTACAAAGTCCATCAATGGGCGTGAAGCCAGCAACATGATACCAATCGCAATCGTCACTGCGATCATCATGATCGAAAGCTCTTTCACCATACCGACAGCCGTGATCACACTATCCAGCGAGAACACCGCATCGAGTACCACGATCTGAACCACGACCATCCAGAAGGCCGCATGCACTGGATTTTCTTCTTTCAGCGCTTGCTTACCTTCAATCCGCTCATGCAGTTCCATCGTTCCTTTAAACAATAAGAACACACCACCAAACAACAGAATCAGGTCACGACCAGAGAAAGGATGATCAAAAATATGGAATAGAGGTTCGGTTAAGGTTACCACCCATGCGATCGAGGCCAGTAGCACCAGACGCATTAACAGGGCGAGAATCAAACCAATTCTACGAGCAGCATTACGTTGTTCAGGCGGTAGTTTTTCTGCCAAAATTGCAATAAAAACAAGGTTATCGATACCTAGTACAATTTCGAGCACCACCAATGTTGCTAAACCAACCCATGCAGCGGGGTCAGACATCCATTCCAGAATCATTGACGTGACTCCTCTGCAAAATCAGCAATATTGTTATGAAGTTGAATTTTTAAAAGGTCGGCACGATGAGCCAAAACATTTTTTGTAGGAAATAAGAACAATGCGGAGCGACAACAACCACTACTCATAGAGGGACATAAATTAATAAAAGGATTTTCAGTATAGGCAAGATTTAACTGAAATTCATCTTTTTTATGTTGATGTTGTTTGCAAATTCTTTCTAAGCGTTACAAAACAGCTTTGTATGTAAAATGTGCATAAAACTGTCATAAACCTCAATTAGCCTAGACAAGCACAACGAAAATGATAAGGTGAAAATAAACGAATGAATAGTGTTCTAATAATGACTGAAAAGAAAAGCATTACCCCTACTCCCATAAAAACCACTCAATCTCTCATTGCCCTTTATTGCGGCTCACGTACCGGCAACAAACCCATCTATCGTGATAAGGCCATCGAACTGGCCCAGCATATTGCTACTCAAGGTTTTGGTATTGTCTATGGCGGCGCCAGCATTGGTCTGATGGGACAAGTCGCCGATACTGTCCTTGAACATAGCGGTGAAGTCGTTGGTGTCATTCCCGAGTTCATGCTGGACTATGAGATTGCCCATCATCGGTTAACTGAGCTACATATTGTTCAGACCATGCATGAGCGTAAGGCACTTATGGCTGAACGTGCCAGCGCATTTATTGCTTTACCAGGTGGTTTAGGCACTTTTGAAGAAATTCTGGAAATTGCGACATGGGGACAACTCAACCAGCACCAGAAACCCATGATTATCTATAACGTTAACCGTTTTTACGATGCATTGATTGCCCAACTAGATCATGCCGTTGAAGAAGGCTTTTTACCGCCCCAGCATCGTGCCAAAGTGATTGTGTGTGAAACGCTTGAACACATCTCAAGCGTCATTAAAAACTTGAATGCACCTAGCCATATCGAAGTTTAAGAGTTCAATATAAAAAAGCGGATCGATTTGATCCGCTTTTTTGGGTTAGCGTTTAGTGCACATTGACTTGATACACTGCGGTGGAACCACTCACTTCATTCCCCACCACAAGTAATGGCTTACCATTTGGTGAATCTTTTGCCGCAATAAAGGTCAGACCTTCTGGCCCTAAATCACCCTGTTTTGCAGTCTCGGTTTCAGTAAAATTACGCGTGGTAAAATATTCAATAAATTTCGGTTTATTTGGCGTGCTAATGTCATAGACCATAATGCCACTCATTCGCTCTAGCCCAATAAAGGCAAAGGTTTTTTGACCAATGCTACCGACAGTAATCCCTTCTGGTTCAGGCCCTTTATTATCACTACGATCATCAAACGCAACTGCTTCATGGTCGCTATTAAAATAATCAGGGAACAACTCAGCCGTTTTCTTTTCAAACTCGCTACCCGAATCCCAGACCAATTGCCCTTGGGTATTCCAGATACTGAATGAACGTGCGCCATATGCATAAAGCTTGTCATAAGTCAGCAGACCATTGGCATCCAGTTTCGGAGAACCATCCGCATTGGTCTGATAACCCATATTCCATGCAATATTCAGGCGACCTAATTGCGCATCATCACGGCATCCACCTGCACCTGTTTCTGTTGCACCACAATAGGCAAAAGTGACTGGATTGAGTTTGGCGCCTTTCACGCCGACCGCTAGCTTTTGCAGATGCGCAGGATAGTCGCCTCCTGTATTAAAGCCCTTACTGTTAAATAAATGCTTCATCCGAATATTTTCAACAAAACCTTGACGGGTATCACCCGCATAATATGCTTTGGAATCTTTTAGCCATTCACGGCTATCGCCTTCATTGGCAGTCACCAAATAGGTTTGACCATTGGCTTGATAATTGGCAATCGAGTCAGGTTGATACATCCCTACTAAGCCAGCCCATGTTTTGATATCAATTTTCTTGTCCTTATCACTGACATCCAGCTCATTCCCCACAACGCCGTGGTCTTTATAACCCAATGGATAAATATCAGTGACCTTCTGCTGAGCAATATCAATCCGTGCAATGGCATTATTTTCTTGTAATGTGACCCATGCAGTTTTGCTGTCCGCCGAAATCGTAATATATTCAGGCTCCAAGTCTTGAGCGACACTCGCATTTGGCCCAAAAATACGTACTCCTTTCGCCAGTAGATCAGCTTTTTGCGTATTCCATGCTTTAAAGTCTGCCACACTGGCTTTGGGTTGCTTGATATTACTAATATCGATAATGCTGACAGAGCCCTCTGGATCAACTGAATAATCATCATTCGGCTCACCTTCGTTAGCCACCAAAACGGTTTTACCATCAGGGCTAAAGGTCAGCATATCAGGTAAAGCACCCACACTGACTTTGCTGATAAAGCTTAAATCTTTGGCATTAAAAAATACCACGATTCCCGTATCCGTTTTCTGCTCAGCCTGAACCGCAAGTGCAACAATGCCATTTTTCACCGCAACACTATTCACTTCCGAATTGGCTAGATAAGTGCGTGCAGATAGCTCGGCAATATGTATTGGTTTTTCAGGTTTAGATGCATCTAGTACATCAACGAGGCCTTTTTGTGCATTGACAACAAATAGGCGTTTGGTCTCAGCATCATAGGCTGGAATTTCAGCCGCACTTTGGGCAAAAATATTGGTTTCGTAGCGCCCCAACAAGCTCAGCTTAATTGTTTCTGGTGTCGGTTCAACGATTTCTGGTGTTGGCGTTGAGTTGTCGTTATCATCATTACACGCCACTAACCCCACCGACAGTAACGCTGTCAATAAAACTGAAATTTTAAATTTCATGATCAAATTCCATACAATTTATTTTGTATGGCTAATCTAGTATCAGGTGATGCAAATTCGATGACATTTTAATGTCAGTTTCATGACCGCTATTTGACAATTTTTGTCTTTATTTCACGCCTATTTGCATTAAACTAAAGCTGAATTTTTACTCATCAAGGCTCATGACAACCACAACACATCAAGCAGTCCAGCCCGAATTTAGATTGTTGGTGCTCTTGGTCTCCATTGGCTTTTTTATGCAAGCCTTGGACACCACCATCGTCAATACCGCGATTCCAGCCATGGCAGTGCAACTCAATGAAAATCCACTGCAAATGCATGGCGTCATTGTCGCGTATGTGTTGTCTGTTGCAGCCTGTATCCCTTTAAGTGGCTGGCTGGCAGATCGTTTCGGAATTCGGAATATCTATCTCAGTTCCATGGTGATTTTTAGCTTGGCGTCACTGGGATGCGGCTTATCCCAGAACTTAGAGCAACTGTTGTTTTTCCGCGTGATTCAAGGTATCGGTGGCGCACTCCTCATGCCTGTAGGACGCTTGGCCCTGTTAAAGCTGATTCCACGCTCACAATTCCTTTCTGCCATGAGCCTGATGAGTCTTGCCGGATTGGTGGGTCCTTTAATGGGCCCGACTTTAGGGGGCTGGCTGGTCGAAGTCACCACGTGGCACTGGATTTTCCTCATTAATATTCCGATGGGTATTTTGGGTATGATCATGACCCTTAAAGTCATGCCTAACCAGAAAGAACCGACAGTAAAATCGTTTGATTTGAGCGGTTTTATCTTATTGATGGTGGCAATGGTCGGATTCGCTTTGGGAATCGAAAATATCGCAGCACCACAATATCCACGTTTGGTGAGTCTCGGTTTATTGACGATAGGAATGATTGCTGCGGTGGGATATGCCTATCATGCGCATAACCATCAGAACGCGCTATTTCATGGGCGATTATTTCGCTACAAGATTTTCTCGATCGGAGTTCTGGGTAATTTCTTTGCCCGTTTGGGTAGTAATGCAATTCCATTTATTTTACCGCTCATGCTACAGGTCGCATTTGGTTTTGAACCCTTCATCACAGGCTTGATGATGATTCCGATGGTACTAGGTTCATTATTTTCCAAGCCCATTGTACGTCCCTTGATTCAACGGGTCGGATATCGCCGTTTCCTGCTGACCAATACCGTTTTAGTCGGTCTATGTATCGCCAGTTTTTCCCTAATGACGGCGGCAACACCCCTGTGGCTAAAAATCTTGCATCTCTTTATTTTTGGTACACTGAATTCACTCCAGTTTGTTGGTATGAATACCTTAACTTTAAAAGACTTGCCTCAACAGGATGCCAGCAGCGGTAACAGCTTCTTATCGATGATTATGATGCTTTCCATGAGTATTGGTGTGGCACTGGCAGGTACCTTGATTAATGTCTTTGGGCAATATTTCTCGACTGCATCTATTAGTACTGCCTTCCATGCCACCTTGATTGCTTTAGGTTGTATCAACATCCTGACCGCATGGGTGTTTTGGCAGATTCCCAAAGAAACCACCGAATAAAGGCTTTGTGATTAAAACCAATTAAAAATAATAAGGAAAATATTTAATGATTATTCCCCAGTATTGGGCTGAAGCCAAAATAAAAACCAGCATTGCAGGACGTCCCTACACTCTTAAGCGTTTTGGCTGGTCTGATCAAAGCGCAGAGGCAGCACAAGGCCATGCGGAACAACGTGTTGCCGAGGCAATTGAGAAAATTAAGACTGGCGAACATATTCATCGAATTGAGCATAAAGTCCCCTATAACGGTGCCGAAGGTCTGCCGATCCGTGAAGAAATTATTGCTCAGCATGATGATGTAATTATTACGCGTAATAGCTATGGTGCCTTGTGTTTAAATACACCTGATGTGCTTTTTGCTGATATCGACTTTGCAGAGTCCTCTCAATTGACTGTTCATTTGGCTGCTTTTTTGTTGCTGCTGTTACTTTCAATCGCTGTCGCTGCTTATTTCATGTCATGGATGATTTTGGTCATTGGGCTGATTATTTCATTGCTATTCACCCGTATTTTTGCCACAAGCTTATCCAGACTGCAACAACGTTTTACAACGACACCTGAACAGCGCTCACTCGCCTTGATCCGAAATTTTTCTCAACAGCATCCTCACTGGCATTTGCGTGTTTACCGCACGCCTAAGGGTTACCGTATTCTGGCAATGCATCAGACTTTTGAAGCCAATGGAAAGGATGCTCAATTACTGTTTAATGCCATTCAGGCTGATCCAAACTATGTACGGATGTGTAAAAACCAGAACTGTTTTCGAGCCCGAATTAGTCCAAAACCGTGGCGTATTGGAATGAACAGATTGCGTCTCGGGGTATGGCCTGTGGATCCTCAAGGTTTAACAATCAGAGAAGCTTGGGTGCGTGATTATCAGCAACGTGCAGAACCTTATGCTTCCTGTAGATTTGTGGAACAATTTGGTAGTCAGATGGTCAATGCCAAGGCGAAACGGGTACAATCACTACATGATCAATACTGCAAATCCAGCACTCATCTCGACCTCGCATAATCATTGATAATATGGCAAAGAAACCCGTAGCATCTTCCTTCTCTCAACATTATCCGACCTATGCCAGTGTCGGTTTAGCTGTCATGCTGGGTGTGGTGAGTTATTTCGGACTGTTCTACCAACAGAAAGCTGCTGCGCAAGACTATGCTATTCGTGGTTTTGACGTTTCACATCATCAAGGTGAGATTAACTGGAAAAAAATCTCTCCGATGCAGTATCAATTCGTCTATCTCAAAGCCACCGAAGGTGGTGATTTTCGTGATAGTAATTTTCAGCAAAACTGGCTCAAGGCCCGTGAACAAGGCTTACATGTCGGTGCCTACCATTTCTATCGGTTGTGTCGTGATGGCAAGGTACAAGCTGAAAACTTTATCGCGACCGTACCTAAAAAAGCGGATGCCCTACCGCCTGCCATTGATCTTGAGTATGACAGTAATTGCATTAACACCTATACCAAAGAGCAATTACTGAAAGAAATTCAGGTCATGCACGACCAACTACACAAGCATTATGGCAAGCAGCCAATCTTTTATATCTCGAAAAGCTTCTACCATATTGTATTGATGGGGAATTTCACTGAAACGCCGCTTTGGGTTAGAGATTATGACGGCAAACCTGAGCTCAAAGATGGCCGCCAATGGACGTTCTGGCAACATAGCAGTCAGGGAAAAATTGCAGGTATTCCCAAAGCTGTGGATTTAAACGTTTATGCTGAATCGCCTAAACAATGGCGGATTTTTCTGAAACAGCAAGGCATTCAAGATGCCAAATGAGTTACGAAAAATCATCCATATCGACATGGATGCCTTTTATGCATCAGTCGAGCTGAGAGAACGCCCTGATCTCAAAGATTTACCTGTCGTGGTATCTTCACACCATCCGCGTGCCGTCATTGCTGCCGCCTCCTATCCTGCCCGTGTCTTTGGACTTCGCTCTGCCATGTCGATGGGACAAGCCAGAAAACTCTGCCCACACGTGGTGGTGATTGAACCAAACTTTGAAAAATACCGTGAGGTTTCAGCCCAAATCCATCATATTTTTCAGCAATATACGTCTTTGATTGAACCTTTATCTTTAGATGAAGCCTATCTGGATGTGACTGAAAATCTAAAGAATATTCCGAGTGCAACCGAAGTGGCAGCGCAAATCCGTGCCGATATTTTTGCAACTACAGGACTGACGGCTTCTGCGGGTGTGGCACCCAACAAGTTTCTGGCAAAAATCGCATCGGACTGGAATAAACCCAATGGCTTATTTGTGATTAAACCACATCAAGTATTGAAATTTATTCAGGATTTAGCCTTAAACAAAATTCCCGGTGTCGGTAAAGTCACTAAGGAAAGATTAAGCCAGCTCAATTTACATACACTGGGTGATCTGCAAAAAATCGAAGAGAATGTCCTGATCCATCATTTTGGGAAATACGGCAAACAGCTCTATTTATATGCGCAGGGAATTGACCATCGACCTGTGAAAGCGGAACGCGAACGCCAGCAAATTTCCAAAGAAATTACCTTTGATGATGACTATACGCTCGAACAATGTCGCCATGCATGGCAACCTCTTGCTGAGCAAGTTTGGCGGAGTCTGAATAAAAAACAACTGACCGCACGCGGGGTCAATGTAAAACTTAAACTCAAGAATTTTCAGGTTTTGCAGCACAGTAAAAGCTTTAAACAGGCCTTACAATCACAACAGGATTTAGGGCAAGTGGTTTTACAGTTACTCAATGAAATGCATATCGATCCAGCGTTTCAATTCCGTCTGGTCGGGGTAGGTGTTTACCAGCTTCAAACAGCACAGGACGAATCACAGCTTTCTTTATGGTAATGCTGTTTTTTTATACAAAAGCGTGATTATTGCTCAAATTTATGTTTGCTTTTTATGCAATTTTCAGTACTCTAAACAACGCAGTAACATTATCCATGTTATGTGCCTTGCTAAAGAAAACCTCGCTTTTAGCATCTGCTCCTGTGGTTGGCGTGACGATCAAATCCGAAGATTACAGGGCACTTCCGATGTTCTTTAGTTGCTTATTTTTCCAATCAAAATCCCTCATCTTCCGCTCTCCATTTCTTCTTCACCTACTGATAATTTAATGGAAATAGAAACTTTTTTAGCCTGATTTATACAAAATTACACTGCTGTTCAATCGCATCAAGTACAATCCAGTCAGTATATGATTGATTAAGGAATAGCTATGTCTGTGCAACGACTTCATGTCACTTCACGTTTTTGCGAAGTCGCAATTTCAGGAAATCTTGTTCATCTCGCAGGCCAATTGGCAGATGACACCAGTGTCGACGTAAGTGCACAAACACAGCAAACTTTAGATAATATTGATCGTTTTCTCGCAGATGCGGGTACAGACAAGACTCATATTTTATCGATTACGATCTTTTTAAAAGATATCGAACGAGATTATGCAGCCATGAATGCCGTATGGGATGCGTGGATTGCTGAGGGACATCCCCCAGCACGTACCTGTGTAGAATCTAAACTCTATGCACCTGATGTTTTGGTTGAAATGACAGTAACCGCTGTTCGCCCTGATTAATACGATTTCACGGCGAATTCATTGTATTTCATCATCCGCTCCATCTTAGGCATTGAGGTTGATGTCACTGTGGTTGGAATTGTCATCGGTTCAAACAAATCCGGCACCAGATCTTCTCTCAATTCCTGCTCGGTCGGAATGCTGCTATAGCGCAATACGCGATAGCCTGCTAACTCAAGCAAACTGTCCTGATAATGTTTCTGATGCAGACGATTCACATAAGACTCGTCTGCAATCTCAATAATCGCAAGTACTTGATGTTGCTGGTCTAGTACCACAAAGTCAGCGACTAAACCTTGATACTTACGGCGCGTATGCGCAAATTTGGTTGTTAATAAGGCGTCAAAAGACACATGTGCCAATACGGTATGACGCGGTAAAACGGCTTGTAAACGCATTAAAGTAATCTGCTCGGCAATATTTAAAATACCGCGGCGTTTTAATGGACTATCTTGGCGCCTGTTTTGTTGTAGGCGGCGAAGTGCGAGTGCTGTGATCAACAGCAACCCAACTATTGTTATGAAATAATACATTACTAACCAATCCCTTTAGATTTTTTATAATCATTTTCGGCTTTAAGCCAATTTTTTTAATCAATAACAGCGATAGCAAATTCATTTTGCAGTGCAAACTTAAGTTTTTTAATCGTGTTTTCCCAGACGACCAAAGTCGTAACTGCCCTCTGCTCTTTATTTATAATCATTACGCTTTGATTATTCAAGTCGTTATTGTCAGTTTATGTTTCGAATACAGCGCGTTTTGTGGTCAAATTATAAACATTTGCCTAATATGTAAATAAAAAAGGCATGAAGTATCATGCCTTTTTTGCCATCAAATTAACGATGGGCTTTTGCTTTAGACTTTGGCTTTCCCGAAAAAGGTCTCTTCTCACCTGTTTCACGCGGTGGTAAACCATTGTGCTGGGTTAATACCTGACCTTTTTGCGGATGTTTCTGACCCGACTGTGAACGAGATTGTGCTTGACCGCGTTTTGCAGAATCTCCTGCAACACTCGAGTTCTTTTTACGGGCAGACTTATATTCACCTTCAGCCGTACCTTGTGGCTGATAAGTCGGAATCAAATGCTGTTTTGAATTTCCGATTAAATCTACACGTCCCATGTCTTTCAAGGCTTCACGTAATAAAGGCCAGTTGTTTGGATCGTGGTAACGCAAAAACGCTTTGTGTAAGCGACGACGCTTTTCACCTTTAACAATATCCACATTTTCCGTATAACGCGCCACTTTAGACAATGGGTTTTTGCCCGAGTAATACATCGTGGTCGCAGTTGCCATTGGTGATGGATAGAAGGTCTGTACCTGATCGGCACGGAAGCCATTCTTCTTCAACCAGATCGCCAGATTCATCATGTCGTAATCGGTGGTACCCGGATGCGCAGCAATAAAGTATGGAATTAAATATTGTTCCTTACCTGCTTCCTTACTGAAACGCTCAAACATCTGTTTAAAACGGTCATAGGTACCAATGCCAGGCTTCATCATCTTCGATAACGGGCCATTTTCAGTATGCTCAGGCGCAATTTTCAGATAACCGCCGACATGGTGCTGAACCAATTCTTTGACATATTCAGGGTTTAATACTGCAAGGTCATAACGCAAACCTGAACCAATCAGAATCTTCTTCACACCCTTGATGTCACGTGCCTTACGATAAAGCTGAACCAAAGGCGCATGATCAGTATGCAGGTTTTGACACACCCCTGGGTAAACACAAGATGGTTTACGGCAATTCTTTTCAATTTCAGGATCATTACAGTGCAAACGGTACATGTTTGCAGTTGGGCCACCCAAGTCTGAAATAATGCCAGTAAAATTTGGTGCAGTATCACGGATTTTTTCAATTTCACGCAGAATTGAATCTTCCGAACGGTTTTGAATAATACGACCTTCATGTTCTGTAATCGAACAGAAAGTACAACCGCCGAAGCAGCCACGCATGATATTCACAGAGAATTTGATCATATCGAATGCAGGGAAACGCGCATTGCCATAAGCAGGATGCGGTAAACGAGCATAAGGTAAATCAAAAACGTAGTCCATTTCCTCAGTAGTTAAAGGAATTGGCGGTGGGTTGATCCAGACATCACGTTCGCCATGACGTTGTACCAAGGCACGCGCATTACCCGGATTAGTTTCAAGATGCAAAATACGGTTGGCGTGTGCATACAGAACCTGATCATTGGCAACTTCTTCATAAGAAGGCAAACGGATCACAGCAAGTTCACGTGGCGGTAATTTATGTTTTATCGCTTTTGAAGGTGCTGGTTTAAGCTGTACGATCTGGGTATCTGGATCGAGGTTATCGCCTTCACGGACAATCGGATTGGCAACGATTTCTTTCTGGAAATTCTGGTATTGTGCCAGTGAATTGCCTTTTTCTTTTTCAACTTCACAGCCGTCAATATCTTCAGTCATCACATAAGGATTGATGATCTGATCAACACGGCCAATCGTATCTACATCGTTACTTGCGATCTCGACGAATTTAGCTTTCGATTGTTTGTTATGTTTATTGATAATAAATGCGGTACCGCGAACATCGGTAATCTCGTGAACTTTTTCACCTTTGGCTAGACGATGCATCACGTCAATAGTGGCACGTTCACCATTCCCATACATCAATAAATCAGCCTTCGAATCCATCAAGATAGAGCGACGGACTTTATCTGACCAGTAATCGTAATGTGCGATACGACGTAAGCTGCCTTCAATCCCACCTAGCAAGACAGGTACATCAGGGAAAGCTTCACGACAACGCTGGCAATACACCGTTGCTGCACGGTCTGGACGCTTGTTCGGTTCATTATTTGGTGAATAAGCATCATCAGAACGGATTTTACGATCTGCCGTATAACGGTTAATCATCGAATCCATATTCCCCGCGGTCACACCCCATGCAATGGTCGGTTTGCCTAAAACACGGAAACTCTCGACATTGGTCCAGTCTGGCTGGGCAATGATGCCAACACGGAAGCCTTGTGCTTCAAGCACACGCCCAATCACACCCGATACAAATGAAGGATGGTCAATATAGGCATCCCCACACACCAAGATAAAGTCACATGCATCCCAGCCGAGCAGATCCATTTCTTCTCGTGACATCGGCAAAAATGGTGCGGGTTCAAAACACGACGCCCAATATTTGTCGTAATCAAACAGCGCTTTTGGCGCGGTCTGCGTGGTATAGGCAGTAGACATAGCTTGCGAATCTCGGCTAGCAGATGGAGGAGAGACATCTAAAGATGAAAGCCGATCATTTTAACATGAATTTCATTCATTTTCCCTGTTTATAAAATATTCAAGAACAAGGAGATAACAAATTATTTGTATAAAGTTTAAACAAACCTAATCCAGATCAATCTATTTGCGGAACTTTACGTAATTTCAATGCTAAAACCAGTCCTACCATTAAAAACACCGCAACCATAAAAGTGATGCCCGTCCAGCCAAAGTTTTCCCAGACCAACCCACCGCTACTGCCCAATAAACTTGAACCGATGTAATAGCAGAGTAAATACAGCGAAGATGCTACTGCACGGTATTGCACAGCCTGCACCGAGACCCAGCTACTCGCGGTGGAATGCGCTGCAAAAAATGAAAAAGTAAAAATAATCAGCCCAAGCAGAATCGTCCAGAGAGAAGGAATTAAAGTAATCAGTAACCCTAGCATCATCGTCAATAACAAGACTGGCAATACCTTATCGCGCCCATATTTAAAGCCCCATTGCGCAGCTTTAGGTGAACTGTAAATTCCTGCCAGATAAGCAATCGAAATCAGACCAATCCATGTTTGTGAAAGATTGAAAGGTGCTTCCAGCAAGTGATAACTAATATAGTTAAATACAGTCACCAGACAGCCCATTAAAATAAATCCTTGGGCAAATAAAATACGTAATTTTGGATCTTTTAAATTCTGCTCAAAAGCTGCCTTAAAACGGGAAAAGCGGAATGGATAGGGTTTGAAATGCTGTGATTTTGGTAATAACAAATAAAATAGACAGGCGATAATGAAATTGATAAAACCAATCGCATAGGTCGCTGCTTGCCAAGAGATAAAATCAACCAGCACCCCTGCAATCAAACGTCCGCCCATGCCACCAATCGCAGTGCCTGAAATATATAGTCCCATCGCAAAACCAATATCTTTTTGCGCAATTTCTTCACCGATATAAGTCATCGCTACCGCAGCAACGCCACTAACAGCCAAACCAATAAAAACACGGGTGGTCAGGAAAATTTCCCAAACAGGAAAAGAAGCGCTCACCAGCAATAAAATTGAGACCAAGAATAAGGCAAAGACCATGATCGGCTTACGGCCAAAACGATCAGAAATAAAACCGGTGAATAGCAGACCAATCGCAAGCGCAACGGTTGAAAAAGATAACGGGAAACTACTGTGAGTGGGTGTCACATGAAAGAATTCTGCAAAGATCGGCATCATTGGCTGGACACAGTACAACGATGAAAATGACGCAAAACCGGCAAAGAACAAGGACCATAAAATCGCAGTAAACGATTTTGAACCATACTCGATATGGGTTGGGCGCAACACTGATTCAGACATGAGGACTCCTTATGCCCAATCAGTATACGCCTTCAGTCGAAATGCGGAATGATCATTTCGGCGATTTTTACCTATTGTTTAAAATAATGCTTTGGGTAAACGAATCTGGATAATTTCATTATCATCAGCTTCTTTGGCATTGCGTCCCGATGAACCAGGGAAATTATTGTCATTCAATACGGTCAGGGTCGTACCATTTTCAATAATCACATCTTCAATGGTCTCAAACGGGAAAGCAAAAACTTTACCTGTACCAATATCCCCTGCTCGCGCTGTGCCGTATAGCGCATCTGGATTGGCAATTTTCATCAAGTCGACCAGATCTTCACGCGCTACCGTTTGTTTCGGTTCATTGAACTTAATCCGAATCAACTTTTTATGTCCACCGAGATTATTTTGGCTGGCATCACGCTCAATGATAATGCCTTCTTTATCATTAAAGAGTTGAAAATCACCAATGTTGGTGGCTTTACTGTCCAGCTCAAACCAATAATAAAGACCTGTATAAGCTTTTTTCTGAATATCAAATTGGGAAATTAACAAGCGTCCCGTCGAGTCATTGACCAGTGGCTTTTCCAGTAATGGATATAAATACTTGCCATCTGGTGAAATTGCCATCCCCTCGAAACCACTACTCCGTCCAACCAATGGCTCAACATAATTGATATTGGCTTTGTTGAGCTGGTTTTGTGGTGAACGTAATTCTTGTGTCGGATTCAATGGATTCGGCAATCCAATCGGCGCATCTAGCAACACACCGTCTGCCGAGAAATGCAGCAGATAAGGGCCAAACTCATCACCAATCCAGTACGTTCCATCTGCGCCACGTTGCATAGATTCTGGATCAAAATCCGCGCCAGTCAATAAACGGTCAGTGGTATTGCCATTGATGATTTCAAAAGGAATCAACTTATTCGGATCACGTAACTGAATAAAACCTTGCACAGCCACTTGTCCTGTGCCTTTGCTCTTGGTTTTAAAGTCTGCTTTGATTTTATAGATACGCAATAAGAAATCGGCTGAATTGTCTTGTGTGCCAAAACCATTGTCTGCCATCGCCATATAACTGCCATCATCATTTTTTAAAGCAGCGGAAAACCCTTGTACGGGTTGCCCTTTAAATGGCGGATAAATCCCATTGGCACCGCTCACAGCTTTACCCGAGTCTGGGCCAGCCGCATAAGTGGCTACAGGAAGTTTGGCAAAAGAGACTAAAGTAGGCTCGGTCACTTTTTCTGTAGGTGTGGTCTGATCTTGCTTATTATCATCATTACAGGCAACCAGCCCAAAAGCTGTGCAGCACATCACAGCCAATAAGGTTTTCTTGTTCATCATTTTATTCGTTTGGTAAAAAAATCATGCAAATTTAAGCAAGCTTTGATGACGTTTTTACTGCAATAGCATGAATTCTTTATGGCGGAAAGATGACAACTCATCTAGAACAAACGCCAACCGAAAACTAATGTAAGTTAAAACGTACAATACTTGGGGTGATTGGCGAATATACACATTGTGCGCTATCCACTAATATTTGAAGCATAGAGAGACAGGATGTCTCATTCAGAATAACAAGAACACAGGATGTGGTCGTTGACAGGAGTTGGCGGCAAGAAACCAAATATGAAAAGCCTCGACAGGATGTCGGGGCTTTTTTATTATCCTTGAGTTTGTTTGAATACAAAAAAAGTAAACGATTTAACTTACGATTCTGCATTGACTCTCAACGACTTGCTACCTACTATCCGCATGTTTTATATATGATGGTCAGTCTTTTTTTACGATGATAATTTACAACAAATTTTGCTTTTCTCGGTTTCAAATTACTTTTGTCAAATTGAGTATCATCCTTTTCAGTACCTATTTAACCGTTGCGTGTACCAGTACTCAAGGCCCTTCGGTACGTCAGTCTCAACAGTTTGCAACGGGCATTCAGAACGCTTATTCCGTTCCGCCGACCACTGCAAATCGTGTTGCCCCCATCATTCTAAAAACAGCGGAAAAACATAATATTTCACCCCATTTATTAGCTGCACTGATTCGCCAAGAATCTAGCTATAGAACTTTTGCACGGTCTTCTGCTGATGCGGTTGGCTTAACTCAGGTTCGTCCAAAATTCTGGCAGCAATTTTGCCCAGGCGATTTGTATGATGAACACGTCAATATTAATTGTGGTGCCTATATTTTAGCGAATTACTATCAATCGACTGGAGACTGGGCAAAAGCCTTGGGTTATTACAATGTTGGACCGACAGGCTATCGAAGAAGCCCATATATGCGCCAACAAGCTGAACGTTATGCCAGCTCAGTCAAACGACATGAACAATCATTAAAAGAAGCTTTATAAAATTTGTCAGTAAAAACCTACATCGGTTGGGGTGATTCGCGAATATCCAGTTCGTTTTCCATTCATTAATATATGAATCATACAGAGACAGGATGTCTCATTCAGAAGAATAAGAACACAGGATGTGGTCGTTGACAGGAGTTGGCGGCAAGAAACCAAATATGAAAAGCCTCAACAGGACGTTGGGGCTTTTTTATATGACTTTTAAAAGAATAAATACGGTAAAACAACTGCTATTGACTCACCTAAACCGAGTGCATACCATCCTAATAATTTTATTTTGTCTCGGGTCTTGGTTTTGCAAATCGTCTCTACATCATCGAATCAAGGTATTGCTTCTAACGCACTCGGCTCAATATTTTTAAAGCTTAGTCTTATCATCATCGCGGTGAGTCTTTCTGCGTGTAGCAGTTTAAGTGGATCATTTGCAAATCGCTCGAATCAGCTCTCGTCTGGTTTACAAAATGCTTATTCTGTTTCCCCAAACACGGCAAATCGTTTATCACCCATGATTATCCAGAGTGCTGAACGTTACGATGTTTCACCAACTCTACTGGCTGCCCTGATTCGTCAGGAATCCAATTACAATAGCGCTGCCCGCTCACCAACAGGTGCAATTGGGTTAACACAAATCATTTCCAGTCATTGGCGCCAGTCTTGCCCAGGCGATCTTTACGATGAAAATGTCAATATTAACTGTGGCGCACATGTCCTCTCAACCTACTATCGATCAGCGGGTAGCTGGTCTAAAGCAGTGGCGTATTACAATGTCGGCCCTACAGGCTACCAACGTAGTTTCTGGACGCGCCATAAAGGGAAAAAGTACGCTCGCTCGGTTAAACATCACGAAAAAACGTTAAAGAAAGCACTTTAAAAACAATGAAAAATAAAAAAACCATGCGTGTATAGCATGGTTTTTTTTATTGGCTAAATAATGGAATTAAGCTTCGTCAAATAAACCTTCAAACAAGACTGAAGATAAATAACGCTCTCCACTATCAGGCAAAATTACCACAATGGTTTTGCCTGCATTTTCAGGTCGCTCTGCGATCTGCGCGGCTGCAGCCAATGCTGCGCCACTCGAAATGCCGACCAAGATCCCTTCTTGAGTTGCACAGTTTCTTGCCCATTCAATTGCATCGGCACTATTTACTGGTAACACCTCATCCACCAAATCCAAGTCCAGATTCTTAGGAATAAAGTTTGCACCAATGCCCTGAATTTTGTGCGGTGCAGGCGTAATGCTTTCACCACGTTTGGTTTGGGTAATAATTGGTGATTCAGCAGGTTCAACTGCAACTGAATAAAGTGGTTTATTCTGAACCTGTTCAAAATAACGTGAAATCCCAGTAATGGTCCCGCCCGTACCAACACCTGCTACTAGAATATCCACTTGACCATTGGTTGCCTGCCAGATTTCAGGGCCAGTAGTGTCTGTATGAATTTGTGGATTCGCTGGATTCTCAAATTGTTGTGGCAAGAAATATTGTTCTGGATTTTCAGTTGCTAAACGAACAGCCTCATCTACCGCACCTTTCATCCCTTTTGCCGGATCCGTCAGTACTAGATTTGCACCTAATGCTTTTAATACTTTTCGACGTTCCAAACTCATACTTGCAGGCATGGTCAGGGTAATAGGATAACCTTTAGCCGCTGCCACAAATGCTAAAGCAATCCCTGTATTACCACTGGTCGGTTCAACAATATGCATGCCAGCTTTCAGTACACCGCGTTTTTCCGCATCCGCAATCAAAGCAGCACCAATACGACATTTTACTGAAAATGCAGGGTTACGGCTTTCAACTTTTGCTAAGACAGTTGCACCTGTTTTAATAAGACGGTTGATACGCACTAAAGGTGTATTACCAATCGCTTCGGCATTGTTTGAGTAAACCGCGATACCTAAGTTAGCAGGTGTTGGAAATTGCTGATCAGTTGACATGTTATTTCCTTATTAGATTTAAAATGATTCTCAATCATTATAGAGCGGGCTGCATCCATGATGATAGTAGAAACACTTTGTAAGGTTCAGATTAAATATTTAACTTTTCTTCTAATGCTTAACATTATTCACAATATTTTTAACAGCCTCTCGCATATCAGATAATACCTTATGATGGCGAATTAAAACTTCTTTAGAATGATGAAAAGCCTCAGGATCGAGAAAGAGTTTTGGCAGATCTCTAACTAACACACCCCGCTCTCTAGGTGTAAGTATCTCTAAAGAATGGTTTTTTATTGCTTCAACCATTTGATGCATTCTTGGATTAGCCCCATGCTCTAATACTATATTTAGAGTCGATTCAAATTCCTCAACAGAGGGAGCACCTTCAAGCACTGGAGCTACAATTTGTGTTAGCGGTGCCATATTTGGAGCCGGTAACCTATATGTATATAAAGTGTCTAAAGCCATTATTTTTTTATTTTTATCAGAATTCAACCACTCTTTTACTTTACTCCAAGGTACTCCTAATAAAGCAGCACCCTCTCCCCAACTTGTGGATAATGGAGATTCAATATTATTTTCAATCCAGTCAATAGCTTCAGAACAACCTGTATATGCTAATAATTTAGAATTAGATGATCGAAGAGCTGGACGTTGTTGGGCTAGAATATTAACTAGCCACTCAAACGTCTTCTTAGTTCCCTGATTCTTTAACATCTCAGCCATGGGTTCTGATAAATCACTTAAATCTGCTTGCAATATATCCATACTTTTAATTATTTCTCTCATAATTATAAATAATCTAAGTCTTGGTAGGGATATTAGCATAAACCCTACTTTTCCCCACAATAAAAAACACCCCCTCTGCGTTAGCGGAGGGGGTGTTTCTAATTTAAAAGCTGGCGATGACTTACTCTCACATGGCAAGTGCCACACTACCATCAGCGCTAAGAGGTTTCACTTCTGAGTTCGGGAAGGGATCAGGTGGTTCACTCTTGCTATTGTCGCCAGCAAACTGTTTATGGATACTTGCTTTGGTCTTATGTAATGCCAAGGCTTTTTCCAAATGAGTGATTAACGGATTAGTTAATT
>NZ_LRPD01000019.1:0-5352 GCF_001605865.1 Acinetobacter sp. NRRL B-65365
ATTAACGGATTAGTTAATTGAGTCGGTATTGTAACTAGTTTCTACACTAAATCAAGTTATGTATTGAATTTATCTTGAATACAACAACTGTTTGGGTGTTGTATAGTCAAGCCTCACGAGCAATTAGTATTGGTCAGCTTCACACGTCACCGTGCTTCCACACCCAACCTATCAACGTCCTAGTCTCGAACGGCTCTTTAGAGGAATAAATTCCTAGGGAAATCTTATCTTGAGGTAGGCTTCCCGCTTAGATGCTTTCAGCGGTTATCCCTTCCGAACATAGCTACCCGGCGATGCGACTGGCGTCACAACCGGTACACCAGAGGTTCGTCCACTCTGGTCCTCTCGTACTAGGAGCAGATCCTCTCAAATTTCCAGCGCCCACGGTAGATAGGGACCGAACTGTCTCACGACGTTCTAAACCCAGCTCGCGTACCTCTTTAAATGGCGAACAGCCATACCCTTGGGACCTGCTTCAGCCCCAGGATGAGATGAGCCGACATCGAGGTGCCAAACACCGCCGTCGATATGAACTCTTGGGCGGTATCAGCCTGTTATCCCCAGAGTACCTTTTATCCGTTGAGCGATGGCCCTTCCATACAGAACCACCGGATCACTAAGACCTACTTTCGTACCTGCTCGACTTGTGGGTCTCGCAGTTAAGCGCGCTTTTGCCTTTATACTCTACGCGTGATTTCCGACCACGCTGAGCGCACCTTCGTACTCCTCCGTTACTCTTTAGGAGGAGACCGCCCCAGTCAAACTACCCACCAGACATGGTCCTCGTCCCGGATTACGGGACAGAGTTAGAACCTCAACATTACCAGGGTGGTATTTCAAGGACGGCTCCATACGAACTAGCGTTCGTACTTCAAAGCCTCCCACCTATCCTACACAAGTAAGGTCAAAGTTCAATGTCAAGCTGCAGTAAAGGTTCACGGGGTCTTTCCGTCTAGCCGCGGGTACACTGCATCTTCACAGCGATTTCGATTTCACTGAGCCTCTGCTGGAGACAGCGCCGCCATCATTATGCCATTCGTGCAGGTCGGAACTTACCCGACAAGGAATTTCGCTACCTTAGGACCGTTATAGTTACGGCCGCCGTTTACTGGGGCTTCGATCAAGAGCTTCGCTTACGCTAACCCCATCAATTAACCTTCCAGCACCGGGCAGGCATCACACCCTATACGTCCACTTTCGTGTTTGCAGAGTGCTATGTTTTTAATAAACAGTTGCAGCGGCCTGGTTTCTGTGGCTGCCAATAGCTCAGGGAGCAAGTCCCATCACCGTCAGCAGCGTACCTTCTCCCGAAGTTACGGTACCATTTTGCCTAGTTCCTTCAGCAGAGTTCTCTCAAGCGCTTTGGTCTACTCGACCTGACCACCTGTGTCGGTTTCGGGTACGATTCCTGTGTAACTGAAGCTTAGAGACTTTTCCTGGAAGCATGGTATCAGCCACTTCACTGTACAAGTACAGCTTGCTATCAACTCTCAGCATAGAGCACCCCGGATTTGCCTAAGATGCATGCCTACAGCCTTCCACCTGGACAACCAACGCCAGGCTGACTTAACCTTCTCCGTCCTCTCATCGCATTACACAGAAGTATTGGAATATTAACCAATTTCCCATCGACTACGCCTCTCGGCCTCGCCTTAGGGGTCGACTCACCCAGCCCCGATTAACGTTGGACTGGAACCCTTGGTCTTTCAGCGAACGGGTTTTTCACCCGTTTTGTCGTTACTCACGTCAGCATTCGCACTTCTGATACCTCCAGCATACTTCTCAATACACCTTCATCGGCTTACAGAACGCTCCCCTACCACGTATACTAAAGTATACATCCGCAGCTTCGGCACATAGTTTTAGCCCCGTTACATCTTCCGCGCAGGCCGACTCGACTAGTGAGCTATTACGCTTTCTTTAAAGGGTGGCTGCTTCTAAGCCAACCTCCTAGCTGTCTATGCCTTCCCACATCGTTTCCCACTTAACTATGATTTTGGGGCCTTAGCTGGCGGTCTGGATTGTTTTCCTCTTGACTACGGACGTTAGCACCCGCAGTCTGTCTCCCGGATAGTACTCATTGGTATTCGGAGTTTGCATCGGTTTGGTAAGTCGGGATGACCCCCTAGCCGAAACAGTGCTCTACCCCCAATGGTATTCGTCCGAGGCGCTACCTAAATAGCTTTCGGGGAGAACCAGCTATCACCAGGCTTGATTAGCCTTTCACCCCTATCCACAAGTCATCCCCTGGCTTTTCAACGACAGTGGGTTCGGTCCTCCAGTTAGTGTTACCCAACCTTCAACCTGCTCATGGATAGATCGCCTGGTTTCGGGTCTATACCCAGCAACTAAACGCCCTATTAAGACTCGATTTCTCTACGGCTCCCCTATGCGGTTAACCTTGCTACTGAATATAAGTCGCTGACCCATTATACAAAAGGTACGCAGTCACACCACGAAGGTGCTCCCACTGCTTGTATGCATGCGGTTTCAGGATCTATTTCACTCCCCTCACAGGGGTTCTTTTCGCCTTTCCCTCACGGTACTGGTTCACTATCGGTCAGTCAGGAGTATTTAGCCTTGGAGGATGGTCCCCCCATATTCAGACAAGGTTTCACGTGCCTCGCCCTACTCGTCATCATTATGTGTGCCCTTTCGTGTACGGGAATATCACCCTCTACGTTCGCACTTCCCAGAGCGTTCCACTAGAACACACATAACTTAATGGGCTGATCCCCGTTCGCTCGCCGCTACTAAGGGAATCTCAATTGATTTCTTTTCCTAAGGGTACTGAGATGTTTCACTTCCCCTCGTTCGCCTCAATAACCTATGTATTCAGTTATTGATACCCGCCTTATAGCGGGTGGGTTCCCCCATTCAGAAATCTCCGGATCAAAGGATATTTGCCGCCTCCCCGGAGCTTTTCGCAGGCTATCACGTCTTTCATCGCCTCTGACTGCCAAGGCATCCACCACATGCACTTAATTACTTGACTATACAACCCCAAACAGTCGTTAACACATACAAGTGAGTGTTAGCGTTGCAAACTTAATTGCTACTATTCGTTGTCTGTGAACTTAATCACCATACAGCTTCAATCTAAATTCATATACCAAAACGCTTGATTCAGTGTTTTTGCTAGTTCTCAGATTAATTCTTCATCTAACTGAAATACTTGCGTATTACTGTCAGTGTTAAATTAATCGAGTTTGAACAATTTATTTCAGACTCAATTCTACTAATCTGTTAATGATTAACTACCACCTCGTCGGTGAGCAGTAAACTGTGATAAATCACAGAGATTAATAAACCAGTCAATTCAGACCGTATTCACTAAACTCTATAATCTATTTAGCTCAGAATTAAATATTAATTTAATTCATGGTGGAGACTAGGAGAGTCGAACTCCTGACCTCCTGCGTGCAAAGCAGGCGCTCTACCAACTAAGCTAAGTCCCCAGCTTACAATCATAATGAACGATATATCTTAATCTCAGCTTCAGCTATCAGATTTGGTGGGTCTGACAAGACTTGAACTTGTGACCCCACGCTTATCAAGCGTGTGCTCTAACCAACTGAGCTACAGACCCTCAGATACATCTTCGAAGAACAACTTGTTGTGGATTCTTACCGGTCACCAATCTTTCGTTAAGGAGGTGATCCAGCCGCAGGTTCCCCTACGGCTACCTTGTTACGACTTCACCCCAGTCATCGGCCACACCGTGGTAACCGCCCTCTTTGCAGTTAGGCTAGCTACTTCTGGTGCAACAAACTCCCATGGTGTGACGGGCGGTGTGTACAAGGCCCGGGAACGTATTCACCGCGGCATTCTGATCCGCGATTACTAGCGATTCCGACTTCATGGAGTCGAGTTGCAGACTCCAATCCGGACTACGATCGGCTTTTTGAGATTAGCATCCTATCGCTAGGTAGCAACCCTTTGTACCGACCATTGTAGCACGTGTGTAGCCCTGGCCGTAAGGGCCATGATGACTTGACGTCGTCCCCGCCTTCCTCCAGTTTGTCACTGGCAGTATCCTTAAAGTTCCCATCCGAAATGCTGGCAAGTAAGGAAAAGGGTTGCGCTCGTTGCGGGACTTAACCCAACATCTCACGACACGAGCTGACGACAGCCATGCAGCACCTGTATCTAGATTCCCGAAGGCACCAATCCATCTCTGGAAAGTTTCTAGTATGTCAAGGCCAGGTAAGGTTCTTCGCGTTGCATCGAATTAAACCACATGCTCCACCGCTTGTGCGGGCCCCCGTCAATTCATTTGAGTTTTAGTCTTGCGACCGTACTCCCCAGGCGGTCTACTTATCGCGTTAGCTGCGCCACTAAAGCCTCAAAGGCCCCAACGGCTAGTAGACATCGTTTACGGCATGGACTACCAGGGTATCTAATCCTGTTTGCTCCCCATGCTTTCGTACCTCAGCGTCAGTATTAGGCCAGATGGCTGCCTTCGCCATCGGTATTCCTCCAGATCTCTACGCATTTCACCGCTACACCTGGAATTCTACCATCCTCTCCCATACTCTAGCTTCCCAGTATCGAATGCAATTCCCAAGTTAAGCTCGGGGATTTCACATCCGACTTAAAAAGCCGCCTACGCACGCTTTACGCCCAGTAAATCCGATTAACGCTCGCACCCTCTGTATTACCGCGGCTGCTGGCACAGAGTTAGCCGGTGCTTATTCTGCGAGTAACGTCCACTATCCTAGAGTATTAATCTAAGTAGCCTCCTCCTCGCTTAAAGT
Source organism: Acinetobacter sp. NRRL B-65365 (assembly GCF_001605865.1). Classification (NCBI taxonomy): domain Bacteria; kingdom Pseudomonadati; phylum Pseudomonadota; class Gammaproteobacteria; order Moraxellales; family Moraxellaceae; genus Acinetobacter; species Acinetobacter sp. NRRL B-65365. The sequence goes on from NZ_LRPD01000019.1 coordinate 4,758, forward strand.
GCTTTACAACCATAAGGCCTTCTTCACACACGCGGCATGGCTGGATCAGGCTTCCGCCCATTGTCCAATATTCCCCACTGCTGCCTCCCGTAGGAGTCTGGGCCGTGTCTCAGTCCCAGTGTGGCGGATCATCCTCTCAGACCCGCTACAGATCGTCGCCTTGGTAGGCCTTTACCCCACCAACTAGCTAATCCGACTTAGGCTCATCATTTAGCGCAAGGTCCGAAGATCCCCTGCTTTCTCCCGTAGGACGTATGCGGTATTAGCATTCCTTTCGGAATGTTGTCCCCCACTAAATGGCAGATTCCTAAGCATTACTCACCCGTCCGCCGCTAGGTTAGGTAGCAAGCTACCCTTCCCCGCTCGACTTGCATGTGTTAAGCCTGCCGCCAGCGTTCAATCTGAGCCATGATCAAACTCTTCAGTTTAAAATCATTAGTAGCTTATGGCTACAAATCTTGGCTCATCAATTTTCTGACTAAAAATTCGCTCAAATAAACTTCGAGAAATTTTTACCATTCAATCAATGAAATATTTTCGATTGATCAACCAGTAAAAATCCACACAAGTTGTTCTTCTATTCTCTTAATGATCT
>NZ_LRPD01000020.1:0-39275 GCF_001605865.1 Acinetobacter sp. NRRL B-65365
TTATTCAAGATGCTCTCCAGCATGCGTTATTTAATTATTTATATACACTTCAATTTAAATTAATTTTATTTTCATAAAATAGCTTATTTGAGTTATAAAAATGTAGTTGTACATCGGTCTGGCATTGTTGTGGCTTTGATTCTGTATCAGCGCTTATTATTTTAAAATTACAATAAATTAAGCATACTATTTCAATGTTAAAAATTAACTTCACATTCGATCATTTAAATTGTTAATATTATAAATATATGATTTATATTAATTTTAATTAATTAACAAAATTTATCATTAACGATAATTTGACAAGTTTTTCTTGGGGAAATGTGATGCAATTACAACTTAAATATTTAACGGTCTGTTTACTGTCCATGATGGTGGTTGCCTGTGGTGGAGGTTCTTCAGATAGTACAAGTGGAACAAATCATACTGAGCCGCCGAAGAATGATAATACGACCGCGGGAAATGGGAACCTAATTCCAGATAATGGAACCAGTGAGTTGCCGGGTGATGGAACATCTGAAACACCGAACCAAAGTGAAGATACGACGACAGAAACCCCATCGATTCCTCCTGTTATGGAAAAGTATCCTGAACCCAACAAGGATGTGATTGATGAAGCTGTCTTGGGCTTTTATGATTACGATAAACTCGGACTGCCACGATTATTACGCAATGATTTAAATGGCAGTTTTGCCGCGATGCTGCAATTCGCACAAAGCCATGTGGTTAATCCTAAGAATAATGAAAAAGATTCAATGCCACGCCTAACCACGGAAAAAGATGCGTTATTGCTGGTTACTCCATTGGCGGAAATGGGGGATTTACAAACATTACAAGTCGAAATTTATCAGGGTAATCAACTACTCCGAACCGTTAAATTGAAAGAGCCGTCGAGAATTGCAGCTTCGGATCAATCCAATACAGATGGACGTCCGCCTGTAAGTTATTCAAAGCGAGCATGGACAGTTGCCTTGAAATGGCATGAAATCCGAGCAGGTCTGCATCTTCGCGTGATTGATCCGCTGAATAATCGTAGTGGTGATTTAACCGCGGACAATATTGATTTAGCCGCGCCGGGTGAATTGGTGGTGCAGAATATCCGTTTAGGCTTATTAACTGATCCGCCGAAATCTATGGGTCATTATATGCTGCTTGAGCCTGCAAAAGCAGGCACTGATTACTTTCAGACTATTCCTGCTGCACGTATGATCGTCGCAAAATATGATGATTTAAGACTCAACAAAGTTATGGTTGCAAGTGGTGTTATTTATGATACAGCCAGCGCAACTACGGGTGATGTGTATAGCGGTGATATGCGTGAGAATACCGCCAAGTCGACTTTTGGAGTGGGGATTAATCTGGCCAACTGGGGCATCACCAGTGCTTCAATGGCGAGTCAGGAACAACCTCAATTGACTCAAAGTGTGGTAGCGCATTATGCACACGGCAAATATAGCAACGGTGAGGCCACCCATGGCTTAAGTGGTGGTAATGGTATGTTGACCTTGATCGATTCTGTGGGCAATGAATTTAGCCATGAAATTGGCCATCATTATGGGCTGGGGCATTATCCTGGTGCTGTGGGTGAAAATATGTTCTGGGCTGCACATCATGCGGATAGTGGTTGGGGCTATATTGCCTTTAGAAATAAAATGCGTGGCAACCTCAATTGGACCAATACCAATTTAGGTGATGGGGCCAATGGTGTACCAAACTTCCTGAATAAATATGCCTATGGTTGGGATGCAATGTCGGGTGGCGCAACGGCAAGCAGTATTTCTAGGTATACCCATTACACGGGCTATAGTACTTCTCTAAAAATTCAGCCTGCTTTTGATCGTTATGTGTGGGATGCCAATTCGCCAACAGGCTATAAAAAATGGAATGCAACAACGCGGATGATGGAAGTTGCGCAACCTAAAACGCCAAATTCAAGTAACGTCTGGTATAACCGTGCTGATGGTAACTATCTAAAACCAAGAATGTTCGGCGTACCTGTGTATACGATCTTGGGTGGGTACGATCCAGTCGCACAAGTTGGTCTGATCTATCCAGCAGCAAAAGGAAATTGGGGGAATGTATTTGACTTGCCACAAGTGAATCCAAATGCTACAACCGCAAATTGTTGGTTGAATGTGCGATTTGCTAGTGCAAGTCAAAATATCGCTTTGGCACCGCAGCGCATGAACGGCAATGCCAATAAGTTCCATATTAATCTGGCACAAAGTGACGCACCCCAGCAAGTCAATCTTTACTGTAAAAAAGCCGACCAAGCATCGGCGGTATTATTGTCTAGTTTCGCGATCCCAGCTAACAAGACTGCTTTAGCACCAGCCATTGAAATTGGTAAGGATGCAGAATATTCAGCTTTAAGGGCGCTTGAATTACCTCAACTGGAGCAGGCTTTACTTAATAATAAGAATAAGGCTGTTGTAAATCTTTCCCCTGAATCTAAATTGCTGTTTGATTCTTATAGAACCTTTAAAGATCAGTTATCACCAGAAGCACAAACTGAAATGGTGCGTTATACTCAGCAGCAGATTAAGCTTTATCGTTTAAATCGCTGGATCAATGTGTATCGCTCAAAATTGACCAATTTAAATGCCGATGCATTAACTGCATTCCGTGCTTTTGTTGAAAAGTTAGAACTCAAAGGCGATTTGAATTTTGTATCAAGTACCAGTTTATTAAACAGAACCAATTGTTTAAAAGCTGAGAAGTTGGCGAATGGTGACTTAAATGCATTTATTAGTGGATCAACAGGCTGTGTCGGCAATGATTCCGAAAAATGGATTTATGATGCATTGGGTAAAATCCATAATAAGCAATATATTGACCAATGCCTAACAACCACGGCTGGGAATGTCATTAATCTCATGTCTTGTAGTGCAGCAAACAGTCAGGTGTGGGAGCTTGATACTGCGGCGCAAGCGATTAAGCAATCGAATCAGTGCTTCGATTTGGAAGGCGGCTATTTAACTAATAATCGTGCACGTCTAATTCGCTATCGTTGTACCAACGGCGCCAATCAAAAATGGAGCATTCCAGTGATGAATAATAGTTTAGTACTTGCTGGTTTATCTGCTAAGAATTTACCAGTTGCGGCTAAGGCTTTAGCCGTGAGTCCTTAATCACCATAAGATTTAATCTGAATTTAATAAATAAAAATATGGAGCGCTTCGGGGCTTCATATTTTTTATCACTCATCATATGTCCTAAAAAGTTAAAAATAATAAAAACTGGTCTTTTAAAATTGGTCTTTTTTCGTCATGATATGAAAATAAAAAGAGAAAACTGACACATAATTGGATAAAAAGATGTTATCAAGCACAATTTATTTATGGGAGCCTGAGATTTTTACAGGCAAAGTGCCCGCAGAAGATGATTCTCATCAAGTTGCTTTTGAGTTGCATCAGCAGTATTGCAACATTTCCAGTCATGGCAAAACTTTGCAGGCATGGTTGCTATTATTTTCCAATAAAATTTGTGATCCACAATATCAGGCCTATTTCTCTGAGCCTACTCAGCTGTGGGTCGAAAAGATCAAGCAGCAATTTGCTCAGGGCATAGGCGCAAGTGTGCGTTTAGATGCATTGATACAAGAAGCTGAAAATGATGCGGTGTATCGGGTCTTTTATGAAACGGTTCAAGAAACGGGAATAGGGTTTTATGAGCCGAATTATAATGTATGGGCGATTGGAGAATTGCAGTCTCCAGAAAATGCAGTGTCGCATATGCTGCAACCTTATTTGTTGGAACCATTGGAATTAAAACAAATTCAGGTTGTCGAAGAGGTGAAATCACCTTTGCAAACAGGCAATTTTGATATTCCGCATAATATGGCTGCTGCTGAGCAACTGATTAGCCAATGGTTTGAGCAGCAAGAAGATACGCAACATCTCAAACTTGATGTTTTTAATGTGGCACATGATTTTATTTCAAACTGGGGAAATATCGGTCGACCAGAATTGGCGCTTGATACAGGCTATCGTTGCTTTTTATTGACTCAAAGACAGCTGGGCGTGTTTTATCAATTGAAGATGGTACTTAGGAAATTGACCATTAGCCCGATGCTGTCTTTTGCAATGGATTTTACCGATCGTTTTATTCCTGATCACTTGCAAGAGCAGCTATCTGAACGTTTGATTTTTCGGCTACGTTCGATGGATGTCCATCAACATTCTATCGGGAAGCATACTTCTGAGCCTTGTTTCTTTTTAACGGGGCGTTGGGAAAGCAAAGACAATATTCAGGATTTCTTCCAAAATTTAGATGCTTATATCCATTTTATCTTTTCAAATGTAGGGCACGGTAAACTGGAGACCTTACAAGCGTGGGCATATGGAGATATGCCAGCAGACTTTACGGTGGATCTGGATTTTCGTTTTGAGTTAATGATGATTGCACTGAGTCAGGATCATGATTATTTAAATGAGCGCTATCAGTTTTATAAACAGGCTTTTACACAACACAATGCGCGTACGCGTGATCTGGGATTGCTTGAGGAGAGTTATACGTTTTGCCAGAAACTGATCATGATCGTGAAAGAGGCGGGAACGGGGTTGCAACCTTATTAGAAAAACTGAAGACAATAAAAAAGCCCGAAAACTCGGGCTCTTTTATATGCATCAAATTAGTTAGCTAATGCTTTAACTTGAGCGTTCAAGCGGCTCTTATGACGAGCAGCTTTGTTTTTGTGGATGATGCCTTTATCAGCCATACGGTCGATTACAGGAACAGCTTTTTTGTAAGCTTCTGTAGCAACAGTATAATCACCAGCAGCGATCGCATTTACAGTACGTTTGATGTAAGTACGAACCATAGAACGCAAGCTTGCGTTGTGTTTACGTGCTTTAACGTTTTGACGAGCACGTTTTTTAGCTTGAGCAGAGTTTGCCACTCGTGCACTCCTTGAAAATAAGTTGGTCTGGGCGGGCTGAAGTTAAAACCAAAAAATATTGGCAACATTCACCAGCCCGTAAACAAGTGCCATATTTTGAGGAAACTAAGCCCCGAAGTCAAGTCTTGTGATACTTTTAAGTACATTTAACAGATGATAATCGTGCAAGAAAACGTTACATTAAGCCTAGTCATAGCTTGGAAGAATTAAAAATGAGAATAGGTGATAAAAAAGCAATTGTAATTGGTGCTACAGGATTGGTTGGTCAGGCCTTGGTGGATGAGCTACAACAAGCAGAAGATTTTAGTTCGATTACCGTTGTCGTCAGAAAAAAATCAGAAACATTAAATGCTTATAGTAAGGTCACCCAACTGATTCTGGAAGATTTTCTGTTATTGAATGATGAAGATGTTAATGCCTATACCCATGCCTTTAGTTGCTTGGGAAGTACCATTAAACAGGCGGGTTCTAAAGACGCTTTCTATGCAATTGATTATGAAATTAATGCGCATTTTGCTGATCTGGTTCAGGATAAAAATATTCATTTATTAATTGTGAGCGCGTTGGGAGCGAACGCAAATTCGCCAATTTTCTATAATAAAGTGAAAGGTGAACTCGAAAACTACCTCAAAAGCCTGTCAATTTATAAGCTATCGATTTTCCAGCCTTCGCTTTTAATTGGTAAACGTAGTGACGTGCGCTTGCTAGAGGATCTGGCGCAGACTGCATTTAAGCTGGTGGAAAAAACGTGGACTAGGCCGTTTAAACTTAAACCTGTTACCGCTGAGCAATTGGCGCATACTATGCTGGTTGCAGCACAAACACAGACTGCCGCATTTAAACTGTACGATAACCTAAGCATACAACAAAGCAAATAATGGAGAATTTCAGTGACGACAATTCCTTTTGTAACTTGTGATTTGTTAGATGATAACCCTGAAAAAGAGCTACAAGTGGTCATCCCATCTTTAGATGGTAAATTCTTTAAAAGCTATGGCGCACGTAAAACCTTTGGTGGTCAAGTGGTTACGGTAAAGTGTTTTGAAGATAACTCGCGTGTGAAAGAACTCTTGGCAACGGATGGTACAGGTAAAGTACTGGTGGTTGATGGCGGTGCATCCATGCGCTGTGCCCTGATGGGAGATATGATTGCCGAGTCAGCAGTGAAACATCACTGGAATGGGGTGGTCATCTATGGCTGTGTACGTGATGTCGATGCGATTGCAGAACTGGATTTAGGCGTACATGCATTGGCTGCAATCCCGCAAAAAAGTAATCGCAAAGGCATAGGTGAAGTCGATGTCAGCTTGTATTTTGGTGGCGTGACAATCAACTCAGGCGATTATATCTACGCAGATAATAATGGCATTGTGATTGCAAAAGAAAAATTAGTCGACTGCTAAAAGGATAGCGCCATGCTGAATAGGGTGAATCATCAACTCAAAGTTTTACAATCTGTTGTTGCCAGTGTGATTGAAGGTGGACGAGGTGCAATGGGAACACCATTTCCAAATCAACCTGCAAAAGCAATAAAACTCTATGAGTTTGAAGGTTCACCGTTTTGCCGCCGTGTCCGTGAAGTTATTACTTTGCTGAATCTGGATGTGGAAATTTATCCATGTCCAAAAAGCGGTCAAAAATATCGCCAGATCGTGAAAGAAAAAGGTGGGAAGAAACAATTTCCTTTTTTAATTGATGAAAATACAGGTGACCAGCTATATGAGTCACAGGCAATTATTCATCATTTGTTTAAACATTATGGTAAAACAGGCCAAACACCGAAAAAATTTAGCCATTATCCAAAACTTCCCTATGTATCTGCATTGGCGACAGTCGCCAATGCGGCGCGTGGGGTCTGGATTAATCAGCAGATTATTGAGCGTCCAGCGCCAGCGCAGTTATTGGAACTCTGGAGCTTTGAGGCAAGCCCTTATACTCGTTTGGTACGAGAAGTCCTGACTGAGTTAGAACTTCCCTATATTTTGCATAATGTGCCGAAAGAGCGTTGGCAGGACATGGGGCCAGCAATACTGCGTTTAAAACCGGGGAAATATATTCCGCTACCAAATGGTAAGCGTGAAAAAGTGGTTGAAGTGATGGGGCGTGATATTCAGGTGCCGTATCTGGTCGATCCGAATACAGGTGTAAAAATGTTTGAATCTGCCAAGATTGTGGAATATTTAAAGAAACAGTACGGAAAATAATTGTTGGAAAAGCATCTTTTAACAGATGCTTTTTTTATATCTGCTGATGCGAAGGTTGCTTCAATAATGGGTTTAGCGGTTTAATACAGTTGAAAAATAGTGATGCGATCTCGAAATGTTAAGCCAATTGACCAACTTATTTAAAAGTTCTAAAGAAACACCTGAGCAGTTATTTTTAAAAGAACATGCTTTGACCTTTGATGCTGAACAAGGGGCGATTTTGGGCGGGGTAGTGCTGAATGAGTTAGGGTTTCGTCTAGAGTATTTCTCAAACCGAAAGTTAGATCGATTTGATGATCTGGAAAAGTTATTTCGGATTGCACCGCAAATTAATGAAAAGATCGATCTGGAAATTCATTCACAACGTTTTGTTGAACGGTTGGGAAATAATGAAGAAAATCTCAAAGAACTTAAGCAAGCGATTAAAGTTTTAAATGATTATTATGTGAAGTTTAAACGGGCGAGATAGAGTAGTATAAGTGCAACACCATCTATCAAATAACCAACACATATAAGGCGTGGCTACAAAAGTGTAGTCTTACCCTATATTCGGGTATGAACTTCAATAAAGATAATAACTAGAGACAAATGCATGGCACATCGAATTTATTTATATAATGTTAATAAAGATAAACAGCATAGCGATTTGGGCTATTTAGGTGAGTGGAAATATGAAATTCCACAGTTGTTACTTCCGCTGTTTTTTGCACAACCTTCCCGTAAGGGGCATTTGCTGTACTTTGACCGCCAAGGTGGTATTGAGTACTTACAACGTTTTTACCATTTATTAAATGAACAATATCAATTCAGTGAACAGGCGGGCTGTGTAGAGGCCCAGCAGACCATGTTCGAGCTGTTACAGCACTTGCCTTATGAGCAGCTTGAAATGGATGCCACTGATGTCTTTAATATGAATGAGGACAGTCATCGTCAGCAGGCACAGCAATGGCTTGAAGACATCTTGGAGAAAAAAGCCTTGTATGATCAGGCTCTGGAGCAGCGGGATTTAACTGTTCTGGATGTGGTATTGGCCAGAACGGGCTATGAAAACTTTCTAGATATTTTACAGACAGACTGGGTGCAATGGGGATTGGGCTATTGGGAAGAATCACTTTATCGCGATGCATCGGAAAGCTTTGAGGAAAATGGCCTATGGGGACTCAGAAACCGTCAGGGAGAAGTTGTTCTTGCACCGCAGATGAGCGAGATCTGGGCGTTTAATGATGAGGGAATCGCCGTATTTGAGCGCAATGCACAATATGGTTATCTCAATCATTATGGGAAGATTCTGCTCGAAGCACAGTTTACGGATGCTTATGATAGTTTTCAACTGGAAGGTAAAAATTATGCAGTGGTTCATCCACAGGAAAAGCCGGAATTAGAAGGCCTAATCTGTGTGGAAGATGGTCAATGGATGATTCCAGCCTGCTACGAAGCAGTAGAGCAGCTACTTTACTCGGACGTTTTTAATGTGTTTAAAGCAGGTCAGTATCGCCTGGTTAATCTCCAGCATCAGGCTATTGTCGCTGAATCATCGGATCATCCTTTCGATCTGGATTATTTAAATGAACAGGTTAAGCTGTATTACTGTACACAAAAAAGCTCGGCAAAGAGACGTTATTTCCTGAGTAACGGCAGCTATCTGGGAGAGTATATTGAAGATGTACTGCAACCACTCAGTAATGGCTATTTATGGGTCAAGCTGAATAAGTTCCAGCGCAAGATTTGTGTATTAAAACCAAATGGCGAGTTACTGATTGATGATATTGATCAGCTGAAGGAATGGTCGGGTTATGGTTATCGTAGTTTTGCTTATCGCAAAGACAAGCAATGGTATGTCTATCAGACCGAAACCCATTGCTTTTTGTTAGCGCAAGGCATGGATAAGCTGATTGAGGGGGAATATCTGCATGAACTCGAGGATATTTATCCTTTTGAACATGCAGGGCAATATGGTCTGTTCGATGCCAAGCAACAGCGATGGCTGATCCCGCTTGCCAATCAGTTTGAGCGTATCCAACACGTCAGTCACGGCTTGTTCCAGTGCATCACGACAGCGGGAAGCTATTACTATGATGCAAAACAAAACATGCTGGGAACAACAAGTTTTGATTATATCGCGCCGGCAATTGAGCGTTATGACCCGGAACAAGGACTATTAACTTTATTCAAAGCGCTGAATGTATTTTTTATCAACCCGCAGCGTCAACTGGTACAAGCTGCCCCTGATCAGATTGCCCAATTTTATCTGCGGCGCTTTAATTTCCAAGGCAAGGATTTAAGATTTTTCGAGCAGTTCTATTCATACTGGAAAGCCGCCCAAGGCCATAGCTATTTTGGCCAGCTGAAGGTCAACACCTTGTTGAAAATGGCGAAATATTTTGAAGAATATCATGATATTGCGCAAGCCATAGAATATTATCAGGCTGCTGCGGATCAGGGGGATAGTGAGAGTATGGTGGCCTTGGGCCTGATTTATAATAACGGTGAAGGTGTGCAGCAAGATTATGTGCGTGCCCTGGACTATTACTGGCAAGCTGTGCAACTGGACAATTCGTGGGGTTGGAACAATCTAGGGTGTATGTATCTTAACGGGCATGGGATTGAGCAGGATGTCCAGCTAGCGATTGAATGTTTTAACAAGAGTGCACAATTGGGTAACGGGCAAGCCTGCAAAAATCTGGCAGGGTTTTATTATGATGGGATTGACGTTGAACAGGATCTGGCGCTTGCCGCAACATATTATCAACGTGCCGAGCAGCAGTTTTATTTCAGTGGGGAACAGCTTGCTGATATCTACTATCAACAGGCGGCATATGCTCAAGTTGCCAAGCTGATTAAGCGTGATAAAGACGAAGCATATACGGCGATCTATTATGCACTGATGTATGAAGCAGGGCATCAGTTTAAGCAGAATATTAAAAAGGCCATCCAATATTTTGAAAGGGCATTGCAGTATGCTGATTATCCTTATGCATTGAAGCAGTTACTGCATTATTATGCTGAATCTGAACAGTTTAAAAATCCTGAAAAATATCAGCATTGGCAGGAATATATCGTAAGTAATGCTATACAACTTGATGAATCTGCATCTGATTAAGCAGGGCATAAGCGCAGTAAAGCACTGAGCAATAAAAAAGCTGAATCATTTGATTCAGCTTTTCCGTATATTAACGAACGATTATTTTTCAATAATCGCTGTGACACCTTGACCGCCAGCAGCACAGATCGAAACAAGAATGCGACCTGAACCTTTTTGATTTAAGATTTTTGCAGCAGTTGCGATGATACGACCGCCAGTTGCAGCGAATGGATGACCCGCAGCTAAAGAAGAACCTTTAACGTTGAGTTTGCTACGATGAATTGAACCTAAAGGTGCATCTAGACCTAAACGCTCTTTACAGAATTTTTCATCTTCCCAAGCTTTCAAAGTAGAAAGCACTTGTGATGCAAATGCTTCATGGATTTCATAGTAGTCGAAATCTTGAAGTTTAAGGCCAGCACGCTCAAGCATACGTGGAACTGCATAAGCAGGTGCCATCAATAAGCCTTCTTTCTTACCCACGAAATCAACCGCAGCAGTTTCAGAGAAAGTCAGGTATGCAAGCACTTCATGGCCGTTTGCTTTTGCCCATTCTTCTGAAGCTAAAAGTACACATGATGCACCATCAGTTAACGGCGTAGAGTTACCCGCTGTCATAGTTGCAGCTTCGCCCTTACCAAATGCTGGCTTTAATTTCGCTAATTTTTCAGCAGTAGAGTCAGCACGTAAGTTGTTATCACGGCTTAAACCCAAGAATGGCGTGATTAAGTCATCAAAGAAACCTTCTTCGTATGCTTTTGCCATTTTTTGATGAGAAGATGCAGCTAAAGCATCCTGATCTTCACGTGGAATACCCCATTCAAGCGCAGTGATTGCTTGATGGTCACCCATAGATAAACCTGTACGTGGTTCACCATTTTTAGGCGCATCCATAAGGTCTTTTACATTGATTTTTGCTAAAGCTTTTAAGCGGTCTTTACCTGTTTTGGCAATGTTCAGTTCAAGAAGTGCTTTACGTAAGCCATCACCAAAAGCGATTGGCGCGTCAGATGTTGTATCCACACCGCCAGCAATACCCACTTCGATTTGACCCAAAGCAATTTTGTTTGCAACCAAGAACGCTGCTTGTAAGCCAGTACCACATGCTTGCTGAATGTCATAAGCCGGTGTTTCTGGTGCAAGTTGCGTGTTTAACACACATTCACGTGTCATGTTGAAGTCACGGCTGTGCTTTAATACCGCACCCGCAACCACTTCACCTAGGCGTTGACCTTGCAGGTTGAAGCGCTCAACCAAACCGTTTAACGCAGCTGTAAACATGTCAATGTTAGAAGCTGTGAAATAAGCGCCGTTAGAGCGAGCGAAAGGAATACGGTTACCGCCGATAATGGCAACACGGCGCACAGTGTTTTGGCTCATGGTTTTATCCTGTTGAACAGAAGGTTTGGTTGTTTTAGCTGCCGCTGCTTTTGTCGTTGTAGAAGCAGCGCTTTTTGTAGTACTCGCACTACGGCTGGTAGAACGGGTACGCGTTGTCTTTGGTGTCGTCGTTGCTGCTTTTGGAGTAGTGGTCGCAGTTTTACGTTTCGTAGTCGCTGCTTTTGATGTATTTGACACAGTCTCCTGAGCAGAATTGTCGACTGCTGGATTTTCTTGAGTTGTTTTGCTCATAAGGCTTTTCCAAGCATAATTGCGATATTCTTGGTACAAACATACCATATTTTCAATACTGCTGTATTGACTAGAATGACGCTTGAGACCACATTCAGGTCAAGACATCCAGACATGAACTCAAGTATGATTTGTAATGAGTCAATCAGACATTGATTTCATGCCATATCCCAACATGATTCATGTGTTTGTAACAAATTCATTTGTATGAGAGATAATAACCATGACTGATCAGTACCAAGCATTTACACAATCACCTTTAGGTAAATTTGTTGTAAAAAATTTAGGTCTACCATCACCAGTAACGCTAGATCGTTTTGAAAGTGCTCAGCCTGTTGTGAATGGAGCAGTATTGCTTGGCGCAGCACCATCAAGTACGGTTTCTGGTGCGATTGCTCAAGTTCTTAGCAATATTCATGCAGATAGCTATGTCGGTAATAATGTTGAATTACAACAAACTGCTGCAAAAGTCGGCTTAAATCTTCGTCCATTGAATGCCGATGATAAAGAATCTAAATTTAAAGCCGTTGTATTTGATGCTTCTGGTATTCAGGATTCTGAGCAGTTGAAAGAGTTGTATAACTTCTTCAATCCAATCGCTCGTCAAATCTCAAGTTCAGGCCGTGTGATTGTGATCGGTACCACACCTGAAACTGCAAAAACAGTCAAACAGGCGATTGCACAACGTGCGCTTGAAGGTTTCATCAAATCTGTTGGTAAAGAATTCAAAAAAGGCATTACTGCTCAAGTCGTTTATGTCGACCAAGGTGCAGAAGCAAACCTTGAATCAACTTTACGTTTCTTGATTTCACCACGTTCTGCTTATGTATCAGGTCAGGTGATCCGCGTATCTAAAGCTGATGTGGCTGATTTAGACTGGGCGAAGCCACTTGCGGGCAAAACTGCATTAGTGACTGGTGCAAGTCGTGGTATTGGTGAAGCGATTGCGCATGTATTGGCGCGTGATGGTGCACATGTCATTTGCTTAGACGTTCCACAACAACAAGCCGATCTTGAGCGTGTTGCAGGTTCAATTGGCGGTTCAGTATTGGCAATCGACATTACGGCTGCTGATGCGGGTGAAAAAATCAAGACTGCTGCTGCAAAACAGGGCGGTTTAGACGTGATCGTTCACAATGCAGGGATTACCCGTGACAAAACTTTGGCAAATATGAAGCCTGAGCTTTGGGATCTTGTAATTAACATTAACTTGTCTGCAATTGAGCGTGTTAACGATTACTTACTATCTCATGATGGTTTAAATGCAAATGGCCGTATCGTTTGTGTATCATCAATCAGTGGTATCGCGGGTAACCTCGGTCAAACCAACTATGCAGTATCTAAAGCAGGTGTGATCGGTCTGGTTAAATTTACTGCCCCGACATTGAAAAATGGTATTACCATCAATGCAGTTGCACCAGGTTTCATTGAAACGCAAATGACTGCTGCGATTCCATTCGCGATCCGTGAAGCTGGTCGCCGTATGAACTCAATGAACCAAGGTGGTTTACCTGTAGATGTTGCGGAAGCAATTGCGTGGTATGCGTCTACTGGTTCAACAGGTGTGACAGGTAACGTTGTTCGCGTCTGCGGTCAAAGCTTGTTAGGTGCTTAAGCATTAGGGTTTTGAAGAGGGGTGCTTGTGCATCCCTTTTTTATAAAAATATTGAAAGGTTTATTATGAATACACGTCATTTTAGTCAGTTGCCAAAACCTTATTTAGCTTATCCAAAAGTCATTCAAGGTCTCATTTTCAAAAAGCCACAAGGTGAGAAGGTTCTGCCACAAGTTGAGTATGTGGTTGATACACTTAAAATTGATACCAAACATTTAGAAAGCTATAACGAGATTTGTGGTTTTAAAAATGATGGTTTCGTACCTGCAATTTATTTAGCGGTTTTGTCTCAAAGTCTGCAAATGCACATGATGACCAGCGAAGCTTTCCCATTCCCGATCTTGGGTTTGGTGCATATTCGTAACCAGATTAAGCAGACACGCAAAATTGGTGTGAATGAGCAAATTACGCTGTCTTGTAAATTTGGTGAACTGAAACCGCACGACAAGGGTTTACAATTTGATTTCATCACAACTGCGAAAGTTGCTGGTGAAGTGGTGATGGAAAGTCTAACCACGTATTTATCGCGCCAGAAAACTGAGAAAAAAGCAGATGAGAAGGCTAAAGATACGCAAGAACCAGCTTATCAACCACAAGCAGAATGGAATATTTCAGAAAATACAGGTCGTCGTTATGCGGTGATTTCTGGTGACTTTAACCTGATTCATATTCACGCTGTAACTGCAAAAGCATTTGGTTTTAAACAGGCAATTGCACATGGTATGTGGAGCAAGGCCAAAGCTTTGGCGAGCATTGAACTTCCAGCAGCTTATGAAGCGGATGTCTGGTTTAAATTGCCAATGTATTTACCTTCAACGGTTGAGTTTTTAACTGCAGCTGAATCAACGCAAACTGATTTCTTGATCCGCAATGTGAAATCTAAAAAGCCGCATGTGGCTGGTACAGTGAAAGCACTTTAATACATTTTTAAATTAAAAATGCTCCCTGTTGTTCGCAACAGGGATATTATAAAAACATAAATATCATAAGGAATTGGGCTTTGATTAAAGAAATTTTATTTGCCGATACGCATCATTATCATGGCAGTGTTGATGAGCGCTTTATTGACTTAGCTAGCCAATTTAGCCGTCTACAAGATGCCCGAAGCCAGCAAGGCGGCGCGGCATTGGTGGTGTATTTCCAAGGTCAAAAAGTCGTTGATATTTTTACGGGTAAAAAATCTCAAGAAGAAGATTGGCAATCAGATACATTAGCGATGTGTTACTCAACGGGTAAAGGCATTCTTGCAACCCTTGCGCATATTCTGGTGAGTGAAGGTTTACTTGAGTACGATCAACCTATTGCGCATTATTGGCCTGAATTTGCTCAAAATGGCAAAGCCAATATTACTTTGCGTCATGTTTTATCGCATCAAAGTGGCTTGTTTGATATTCGCAATATGATTGATGCCGCGACAGAAATGCTGGATTGGTCGCATATGCTGGATGTGGTTGCAGCGGCAACACCGCGTTTTGCGGCAGGACAAAGTTTTGCCTATCAGCCTTTGACCTATGGTTGGATTTTGGGTGGTGTGATCGAAAAAGCAACCAAGCAGCCATTAAACTGGTTAATGCAGCGTTATCTTGTACAGCCTCTTGAACTGGATGGGGCATATTTCGGCACGCCTCCTTCAGAACTAGATCGTGTTGCGCGGTTATTGGTGAAGCCAAAAGCCCCAACCTCGACTAAGCCTCAAACCAAGAAAAATAATCAACCACGTAAAGCATCCTTATCAGAAAGATTATTAGAGCTTTCAGGGCAAAACCCTCAGGATTTTCAGGATGCTATGATCCCAAAAGGGATGCGCAATTTTAGCTTCTACAGTGATGAAGGATTACAAGCCGTTATTCCAGCAGCCAATGGTGTATTTACTGCGGATAGTTTAGCTAAAGTATATGCAATGCTGGCCAATCAAGGGCAATGGCAGGGGCAACAATTCATTCGTCCAGAAGTATTTAAGCAACTCAGTGCGGTACAAAGCAAAGCACGTGATCGAGTGATGCCAATTCCAATGCATTGGCGATTAGGTTATCACCGTATTTTAACCATGGGCAAACGTGCGCCACATGGCTTTGGGCATGTGGGTTTTAATGGTTCAGGGGCATGGTGTGATTTTGATCGTGAATTGAGTTTTGCTTATACCCATAATTTTAACGTGACCTCCGCAACAGGGGATTATCGTCTGTGGGGTTTGAGCCAAGAAACCTTGCGCTGTGCCGATGCAATTTTAAATGGCCGCAAAGGCTGGTTCTAATTCGTATCATCTTGATAGGGTGGAACATGATAAATCACTGCCTCATATTTTCGTTCAGTTTTGTATCCAGCAACAGTTCCACCTAAAAATTCAGCCAGTTTACGACTGTGCTGATTTTCGATTGCAACAGGATATAAGAAATATTGGGCAGAGATATGTGCAGAAGTTCAACGAAAAACTTCTAAGAGGCCTTCTTTGGCAAAGCCTTGATTATGGCAATCTTCCCGAATCCATAAGCCCAATTCGGGTGTTGCAGTATTTAAGTGATGGATGCCAATTAAGCCAATAAATTGCTGATTTTCTTTATTACGTAATACAAAATGGTGATCCGTACGTTTTGTTTCTGAGATAAGCCATGTTTGCCCAATCTGTTCGATTTCTGCAAAGCTTTGTGCTGGCTCCCATGTCATATAACGCGTTATAGTTGTGGTTACACAAGGATAGATATCGGCTAGATCATCTATTTGAAATAGAAATAAATCCAGTCTTGGTGTTTGTAATAAGGGGTGTCTCATTGTTTTCTCATTTTACTTTTTAAACAATTCTGCCTGAATGATGGCTTCGGTATGACGCTTAAAATCAGCTTCATTTAAGCCAGTCAGCCCTAATTTATAAATTCCTTCCAGACCACATACAAACGCAATTAACCGCCATGCGATGTCATGGCTATTGGTCTCAAAATGAAACTCGCCCTGTGCTTGGCCTTCATCTATCATACGCACAATAGAACGATGCCAGTCCTGCATGGCGATGTTGTAAGCCTGTTTTATTTCTTGATCCTGATCAATGAGAACTTCGGCTTCATTCCAGAGTCTTAAATAGGGTTGAATCTGCTCAATATTTTCGCAACCCAATAACAGGGAGAGGCGCTGTAAAGCGTTGGCTGTGCTGACCTGATTTTCAATTTCGTCCAGTTGTTGCATCAGTTTGATAAATGCTTCTGCTTTTAAATGTGAACTGGAGACAAAATGATGATGCACTTGTCCTGTCGAGGTTTGCGCTTCGGTGGCAATACGGCGTACGGTCATCGCAGAAAAACCTTCGTTTAAAGCGACTTGCATGGCCGCCTGTAAAATCATTTCACGACGTTGTTCGCGATTTAAATAAGCCATTCTTTGTTTGCACCTATACCTGCATATAAAACGGAAACACACTACTCCAAATTTTAAAGTTGGACAGGTGTTCAATTTTGGTTATAATGACAGCAATTTGAACAATTGTCCAATTTAGAGGCATTTATGTCACGCAAGTGGTTAATTCTTGCAATCGTTGTATTGATCTATCTCCCTGTATCGATTGATGCGACCGTTTTACACGTGGCGACACCGACGTTGAGTGAGTCACTTTCTTTATCAGCAAATGAATTGCTGTGGATTATTGATATCTATTCCTTGGTCATGGCGGGCCTGATTTTACCGATGGGTGCGTTGGGAGACCGTATTGGTTTTAAACGGCTGATGATTATTGGCGGGATCTTATTCGGTCTGGCGTCACTGGCAGCTGCATTTTCTTCTACTGCTTATGCCTTAATTGGTTCACGTGCGTTATTGGCAGTGGGTGCGGCCATGATTTTGCCTGCGACTTTATCTGCGGTCCGTAATACCTTTCTGGATGAGAAGCAACGTAACTTCGCACTTGGAATCTGGGCAACTGTCGGCGGTGGTGGTGCAGCCTTTGGCCCATTATTAGGTGGTTTCTTGCTGGAGCATTTCCATTGGGGCGCTGTGTTCCTGATTAATGTTCCGATTATGCTTGCTGTGTTGGCTTTAACGGTATTTGTGATTCCAAAACAGGCTGGGCAACCAAAGCAGAACCTTAACTTGTTACAGGCGCTGGTTTTGGTGGTGGCCATTCTGAGCATGATCTATGCGGTGAAAACCGTAATGCATGGGTTTAGCATCTGGTCGGTTTTAATCTTTGCTGTCGGCTTAAGTTTGCTGGTGGGCTTTGTCCGCAAACAGCTCACGTCAACGTCTCCAATGATTGATATCCAATTATTCAAACACCCTGTTATTGCGACAGGTGTGGTGATGGCAATTGTTTCCATGATGGCGCTGGTCGGCTTTGAATTGCTGATTTCACAAGAACTGCAATTTGTTTACCAACTTTCACCATTGGCAGCAGGGGCATTCATTTTACCGTTTATGGTTGCGATTAGTTTAGGTGGCCCAATTGCCAGTATGCTGGTCAATCGTTTTGGACTCCGTTCAGTCGCATCGCTCGGTATGTTGATGAGTGCGGTAAGTTTGTGGGGATTGGCAAATACTGATTTTATGCAGGCGAAGATGCAAGTCTGGAGCTGGATGGTTGTTTTAGGTTTAAGCGTGGAAATTGCTTTATTGGCTTCAACCTCTGCGATTATGTCTTCAGTGCCACCAAGCAAAGCGACGGCAGCAGGGGCAATTGAAGGGATGGCCTATGAGCTGGGAGCAGGTTTAGGAATTGCTTTTTTCGGTCTGATGTTGTCATGGTTCTATGCCAACTCGATTGTAGTACCAACCGAAGTGCCGCATCGCATTATTGAACAGGTGAGTAGCTCGATTGGAGAGGCGGTTCAAGCTGCCAAGCAATTACAACCTGCGATTGCTGAACATGTGATTACGGCTGCAAAACAGGCCTTTAGCCAATCACATCGTTCCGTGTTGAATGTCGCTGCCTTGTTGTTCTTGATTTTGTCGATTTTTATTTGGTTTGCATTGCCAAAAAGAGTCACGGTGGTCGAGGAATAATGATTGCCCCTGATCTAAATTGAGTTTAGGTCAGGGCATTTTTTAAGGAACATTTATCCCAAACTCACGTAAAATCTTACACAACTGAATCATCGGTAAGCCCATCAATGTGGTTTGATCATCACCCACCATTTTCTCAAATAAGCTAATCCCCAAGCTTTCACATTTAAAACTTCCCGCACAATGTAAAGGTTGATCTATTTCAATACAACGCTCAATTTCCGCCAATGTCAGCTGACGAAATTTGACTTGGTAATGTTCAACCAGTGTGGTTTCAAAGCCAGATTGTAAATGTTGAACACTGAGCGCGGTGCTGAAAAATACAGTTTGACCTGAGTTGGCCTGTAATTGCTGAATGGCATTTTCAACGCTTAAAGGCTTGCCAATAAAATCATAGGGAGCATGTTCACGCCAAGCCACCTGATCGGAACCAATCACAATCGCATCTGGATGTTGCTGAGCGATCACAGCTGCTTTTTCAAAAGCGAGACGTTTAGCCAAATCATCGGCATGTAATTCACCTGTTGCAGATTCATCAATATCAGGGGAAATACAGCGATAATTCAGCCTTAAACGATCCATGAGGTCTTTACGGGTTTGGCTGCTTGAGGCCAGAATCAGTTCATACTGGCGCATTACACTGCATATTCCACAAGGATATTCAAAGGAACATAATGCAGAACGGCATTGTGGCAGGCATTCAACTTAATAGGAGGTGCTTGTCCTGCTTGATATGCTTCGACCCAACGCGTCACACAGATACACCAAAAGTCACCCGGTTTAAGCCCGGGAAAGCCGACTTCTGGTAACGGTGTGATCAGGTCATTGCCGACTTTTTGTGAAAAATTCAGAAATTCAGAGGTCATTTGTGCGCACATGGTGTGTTGACCTGAGTCGGTGACCGCCGTGTGACAAAAACCATTACGGAAATATCCGGTCAGCGGATCATAACAACAGCTGGCTAAAGGTTCGCCAAGTACATTTAAACGATTAATTTTAGGATCTGGATGAATAGACATAATAATAATAAAGATCGGGTGACGCTGATTATCATAATCAAAAGTGACGGCTTCGGCAGCTTTTCTGCAAAAAAACTCACCTTTATTTCAGAGAATCATTTAAAATTGTGCCGTTTTTAAAATCAACTAGAGAGCCATCCATGAATTTTCAGCGCATGACTGATCTTGATTTAGCAGGTAAACGTGTCCTTATTCGTGAAGACTTAAACGTTCCTGTAAAAAATGGGGAAATTACCAGTGATGCACGTTTACGTGCTGCATTGCCAACCATTAAAGCTGCTTTGGAAAAAGGCGCGGCAGTAATGGTATTTTCTCATTTGGGTCGTCCTGTAGAAGGTGAGCCAAAACCAGAACAATCACTTGCACCAGTTGCTGCTTATTTAAGCAAAGCTTTAGGTCAAGACGTTAAATTATTCACAGACTATTTAGATGGCGTGGACGTTGCAGCGGGTCAGGTAGTATTGCTTGAAAACGTGCGTTTCAACCACGGTGAAAAGAAGAATAACGAAGAACTTGCAAAAAAATATGCAGCGCTTTGTGACGTATTTGTTATGGATGCATTTGGTACAGCGCACCGTGCAGAAGCATCAACTGAAGGTGCAGCACGTTTTGCACCAATCGCAGCAGCAGGTCCATTGTTGGCTGCTGAATTAGATGCGCTTGGTCGTGCAATGCAAACTCCAGAAAAACCAATGGTGGCAATTGTTGCGGGTTCTAAAGTATCAACTAAACTTGATGTATTAAACTCATTATCAACAATCTGCGATCAATTGATCGTTGGTGGTGGTATTGCCAATACTTTCCTTGCGGCAGCGGGTTATAACGTTGGTAAATCACTTTACGAAGCTGATTTGGTTGAAACAGCAAAACAAATTGCTGCAAAAGTGAGTGTGCCATTACCAACTGATGTTGTGGTTGCAGATGCAAGCCAAATCAACTTTGAAGACTTCTTGGGTTCATTGGCAAACGCACAAGCTGTTGTGAAAAATGTTGCTGATGTGACCGATACCGATATGATTCTGGATGTTGGTCCTGAAACGGCTAAAGCATTTGCAGAGATCTTGAAAACTTCAAAAACGATTCTTTGGAATGGCCCAGTAGGCGTATTTGAAGTGGATCAATTCGGCGAAGGTACGAAGGCTCTTTCTTTGGCGATTGCTGAATCTGCTGGTTTCTCGATTGCAGGTGGTGGTGATACATTGGCTGCGATTGATAAATATGCAGTTGCTGACCAAATTGGCTATATCTCAACGGGTGGTGGTGCCTTCCTTGAGTTTGTAGAAGGTAAGACTTTACCTGCGGTTGCAGCTTTACTTGAACGTGCTTAATCAAGATTTAAACTTTTGATTAGTCACGAAAATATAAAAAAGAGTCGATTTAAATCGGCTCTTTTTACTTTTGTACAACGTTGCAGTCATTAAAGTGTCATATATCTGAAATATGCTTGTCACAAGTTAACCAAGTTACTGTGGAAAGCCGTGATGAAATTTAAATTAACCCTTGCCGCGCTAATCATTGCTCCAATCATGCTGACTGCATGTGCAAAGAAAGAAGAAGCGAAGAATGTTGAACAGCAAGATCAGGCTGCTTCTGCTGCTGTAGCAACTCAAACGACGCCAGAGCAACAAGCTGCAATTGATGCAATCGATAAACCGAATTTAGATGAACATAATACTGATGTTGCAGAGGTTGCTGCGAGCGAAGGTCACTAAGCAATCCAGAAAATAAAAGCCGATGTAGAAACATCGGCTTTTTTGTTTTTAAGCGTTGGCTTTGCAATAGAAGGTGAGAGTGGTCTGGTAATCATCATCTTTGGCTAAAGAAGCATTTTTACCAGTAATAGTACCAATCACACCTGCGGCAGCTTCAACCATCTTGCCCGTCTGCTCATCTACAACACCTTTCAGTACACCTTGATAAGCTGTTTTTTCATCTACAACAACAGGCGAGGTATTGCGAGTACAGGTTTTTTGGGCAGCGCTAATCGCATTATTTTTAGCGATCAAATTTGTTTTACCAATGCCTGTTACTTCATATTGATTATTTTCTTTTTGAATCGCTAATGTGTTGGTCGGGGTAGATGCACATGCAGTCAGACCCAATGCTAAGCCGCCAAGTAAACTCATGATGAAGGTTTTTTTCATTGCTTGTTCTCAAGTGGTTACGTAATCATATTATTTGAACATATAATTTTTGAGTGCTTTGGCAGGTTATGTACAGTTTGTGCAGAGACTCTGTTAATTTTGTCAAATGAATGATGAGCTTAGCAATGATGATATTTTCATTTACTGACAAAAAAGCAATATAAGCAGCAGAGACAAGCATGAATTAGGCATAGTGGAAATCATTCAGATTATGCTAATCTAGCGCCATCCTTGTGTTAGTTAGATTCATTTCAATGACGGACTCAAATATAGAGACAATTCATCAAAATATTCATCAACGTCAATCTATTGGTCAACTTATTGAGCCAGCGCCAAATACAGAACAACTCGAAAAAGCAGTACAAGCTGCGTTGACAGCACCAGATCATCATCGTTTAAAACCTACCCGTTTTGTGATCGTTACACCTGAGCAACGTGCTGCTTTTGGTGAGCATCTGGCCAAAGCTTTGGCAGACCTCGGAGAAACAGAGCCTGCACAGCTTGATCGGGTGAAACAGCACCCATTCCGTGCGCCGTTGCTGGTTTTAGCTTTAACGACCCTTCAAGATCATCCCAAAGTACCGCACTTTGAGCAGATCCTGAGCACGGGTGCAGCGATTCAGAATTTCTTGTTATCTTTACAGGCACAAGGGTTCGCAACCATGTGGCGTTCAGGTGCTGTGGTTGAGTCAAACTGGTTAAAACAACAGTTAGGTTTAAAAGAGCAAGATTTAATTTCAGGTATTATCTATATCGGAACTGCGGCAAAGGCGATTGCTCCGCGTGCAGAAATAAACAGTCAGGATTTTGTCAAAGTGTGGCAAGCAAACTAAGCTCGGTTTGTAATGATTAAAGAAAGAAATAGGTTTCAGGATAAAAAATGACAGAGTTAAAATTTAGCGATTTAGTTGAACCCGTGGCTGTAGATCAAAAAACAGCATTAAGAATTACAGTGTTGGGTGGCGGTAGTTTTGGTACAGCCATGGCAAATCTAGCAGTGCGTAATGGTTGCGATACCATGATCTGGATTCGTGATGCTGCGGTGGCGGAAGAAATCAATCAAACTCACGTCAATAAACGCTATTTGCCTGATTTTACCTTGGAACCAGGATTACGTGCAGTTGCCGATCTGGAGCTTGCTGTACGTGACCGTGACATTATTCTGGTGGCGATTCCGAGTCATTCCTTTCGTGATGTGTTAAAGCAGATTGCGCCATTTATTACCTCTCAGGCGGTGATTTCATTAACCAAAGGGATTGAGGCTAAAACCTTCAGTTTCATGAGCGATATCATTCGTACAGAATTACCAGAAGTACCATACGGTGTGTTATCGGGTCCAAATCTTGCCAAAGAAATTATGGCGGGGATGCCATCAGGCACTGTAATTGCCAGTGATTCTGAACTGGTTCGCTATGCAGTTCAGCACGCGTTACACAGCGCCTTATTCCGCGTGTTTGGTAGCGATGATGTACATGGTGTGGAATTGGGCGGTGCACTGAAAAATATCTATGCCGTGGCGATGGGGATGGGTGATGCATACAAGATTGGTGAAAATACCAAGAGTATGATCCTGACGCGTGCTTTGGCTGAGATGAGCCGATTTGCGGTAAAGCAGGGTGCGAATCCTTTGACATTCTTAGGCTTATCGGGTGTCGGTGATTTATTTGCGACCTGTAATAGTCCGTTGAGCCGTAACTATCAGATTGGCTTTGCTCTAGGTTCAGGTAAAACACTGGATCAGGCGACCAAAGAACTGGGACAAACCGCTGAAGGGATTAATACCATTGTTCAGGTGCGTACCAAAGCACAAGAGCTGGATGTGTATATGCCAATTACCAATGCACTGTATGAAGTGATTTTTGAAGGCGCACCGCCAATGAATATTGCGCTGTCTTTAATGAAAAATGGTCATCGTAGTGATGTTGAGTTTGTTTTGCCTCATCATGAAGTCTAATCAAAAAACTGTCATCTATTCGCGTTATGATACAGCTATAAAAAATAAGGTCGTTTTATGCAGTTAACTTTAGTTCGTCACGGTGAAGCGTCTCCAGCCATCAATGGAAACGATATGCAACGCCCATTAACCCAGCGTGGACATCAGCAAGCTGAGCAAACTGGGCAGTTTTTAAAAGATGTGATTCAGCCTGAGATCTTTGTGGTGAGCCCTTTATTGCGTGCTCAAGAAACTTTGGCCCATATCAAAGCACATTTTCACGGCATTCCAGTTCTGATTTGCGATAAGATCAAACCAGATGATGATGCCAAAGATGCAATTGAATGGTTGTCAAAATTACCGTACGAGTCAATTGCGGTGGTGTGTCACATGAATGTTGTGGCACATATCGCTGAACAGTTGACCCATGAGAACTTTAATCCATTTGCATTGGCAGAAGCCCGTATTTATGATCAGGCTGTGATCGCGAATGGATTATCGACACAAAAGAATCGTTTTACGCCAACACTATAATTTTTATATATCCGCGTTAGGATAAGGGTACTGAACACCGATGCTGCATATATGGATGCCCGAAACCAATGGAACATGGTATTGGTCGGCTGGGGAAAACTGGTTGCAAGCCAATAGTCTTGAGCAATTGATTCAAGACTTGCAAGAGCACAATGGAAAAGAAGCGGTGGTTTATTTTCCAAGCCGTAATGCTCAGATGTTGCAACAAGCAATGACAAAGGTACATTACAAACAATTAGGACAAGAGGGGATTAAATATCTCCTCGAAGAGTTTGTAACCTTACCGATTGATCAAATGAAAGTGGTACATCATTTTCATCAGGATCAAGTCAATATTCTAGGTGTAGCACAGTCAACCATTGAAACTTGGCAGCATGCTCTTAGTTTGTTACCTGTCCAGATTAGCGCTTACTTACCTGACTTTTTGATTTTGCCTGAGCCAGAGCAACATGAAGTTGTGTTGGTCAATCTCTATGATCATTTACTGGTCAGAGAAAATGCATGGCTAGGCAACTCGGTGGATGATCTCGGCTTATTTCTTGAGTTCCAGCCACCTGAAACACAATTTAAGTTTGCTAATTTAAATGCTGCCCAGATGGACAGTCTGGCAACGGCATCTAGCAAAGATCAGCGTACAGAGTTCAGTTACCAATTTCAGCCACTGTTAAAAGCAAAACAGCATCCCTTTAATGTTTTGCCGAAGTCAAAAAATGCAGAAACCCAATGGTCGGGCTACTGGAAAGCTGCCGCAGCAGTACTTTTGGCTGTGATCGTGGTGCAATTGGGCTATGATACTTTGCGCTGGTCGAAATTGAAAAAAGTCGCCGATCAGACGGCTGTTCAAG
Source organism: Acinetobacter sp. NRRL B-65365 (assembly GCF_001605865.1). NCBI lineage: Bacteria > Pseudomonadati > Pseudomonadota > Gammaproteobacteria > Moraxellales > Moraxellaceae > Acinetobacter > Acinetobacter sp. NRRL B-65365. Next base: position 24,892 of record NZ_LRPD01000020.1, read on the forward strand.
CTATTGACCAATACAAATACTGGTTCGGTGAAAATATCAGGGTGACCGAACAAAATATTAAGAGCCAGTTTGAAAGCCAGTTGCGTATGAGTCAGCTTGGCGATACGCAGGCACTGTCACTGTTGAGTCGTGTCGGGCCAATCCTAATGCAAAAACAGATTGTAGCTCAGCAGGTGAGCTACGATGCTTCAACACTCGCCATGTCACTCAAAGCAAAATCGGCAGATGATTTACAAGGACTAACCCAACAATTAAATCAACAGGGTTTTCAGGCTGAGTTAGGCAATGTCCAGGCGGACAGTGTGGGCGCAATCGGGGTGGTAAAAGTAAAATAATGAAAGCACTAACACGTTTACAAAACAGCTTCGACCAGAAAGTTGAAGCACTCAATGAATATCTGCAAAGTTTATCTGTGCGTGAACGCGTGATGGTTATTTTTACAACCATTTTTGTGATTGTGACGGTGATCGGTTATTCCTTGTGGAAAATGCATGCTTTAGCCGATCAGCAGCAAAAACGCTTAAATGAGCTCAAAGATCTGACTGTTTGGATGCAGAGTAATGCTGCCACTATGAAACCTGCCAATGATCTGTCACTGACGGCTGCGGACAAGATTCAGCGGACGGCACAACAGCAGGGTTTGGCTGTATCCTCTCAGCAAAATGGCGAACAGATTCAACTGGTGGCAGAACATCAGAACTATGCTGTTTTAGCTAACTTTTTAATGCAATTGTCGCAAATGGGGATTAGCATTCAAAAAATGGATATGGTGTCAAGCAATAATCAGATTAAATTAACTGCAACAGTACAGTAAGCCATTAAAAACCCTATGTCAGGCATGGCGTTTTGATACGCCTATGCCTATAATATGCCTACTTGAAAAAACAGTAGACTGTGATTGGTATGTTATATTCATTGGCTCGCCCTTTGTTGTTTACTTTAGCGCCAGAGCGTGCACATGAACTTACACTTTCTATGCTGGATAAAGCCCATAAAATTGGCTTGATGCATCAGAAAGTTGCAGCGAAACCTGTGACATGTATGGGAATAGAATTCCCAAATCCTGTGGGTCTTGCTGCTGGTTTAGATAAAAATGGTGCGCATATTGATGCTTTAGCAGCACTAGGCTTCGGTTTTATCGAAATTGGAACCATTACGCCACGTCCACAAGCAGGTAATCCTCAACCGCGTTTATTCCGTATTCCTCAGGCAAAAGCCATTATTAACCGTATGGGCTTTAATAATGATGGCGTAGATAAACTGATTGAGAATGTCAAAGCATCAAAATTTAAAGGTGTTCTTGGAATTAATATTGGTAAAAATGCCGATACGCCTGTTGAAGATGCAGTTTCTGATTATCTGATCTGCCTAGAAAAAGTTTATAATTACGCTTCTTATATTACGGTTAATATTTCATCTCCAAATACCAAAAACTTACGTAGCTTACAAAGTGGCGATGCACTAACAGAGTTGTTACAAACATTAAAAGATCGTCAACTAGAACTCGCAAAACAATATAATCATTATGTTCCTCTCGTGCTCAAAGTTGCACCAGATTTAACCACAGAAGATATTGATTTTATTGCAGCACAATTATTGCAATTCAAGATTGATGGTCTCATCGTGACCAATACCACGCTTGGCCGTGAAGGTGTCGAAAACCTTGAAAACGGAAATGAAGCGGGTGGCTTGTCTGGTGCGCCTGTATTTGAGAAAAGTACCGAATGTTTACGCCAGTTTGCGAAAGTACTCGCGGGTCAGATTCCTTTGATCGGCGTCGGTGGTATTTTGGCAGGTGAGCATGCGGTTGCGAAACAACAGGCAGGAGCGAGTCTCGTTCAAGTCTATAGCGGACTGATTTATACAGGCCCAACCCTAATCAAAGATTGTGTTAATGCGATGACATTGTGAAATGAACACGCTTGATATCATTATTCTGGTCATCTTGCTCATTGGAGGGCTGAACGGTTTGCGCCAAGGATTTATTAAAGCCTTTGCGAACTTGATCGGATGGATATTTGCATTGATCATTGGAGCAAAATACGCGGTGGTATTGGCACCTGCAATGAGCAGTCTGAGCCAAGACCCCGTTGTGCAAAAAATTGCTGCTTTTGCTTTTATCGTATTGATCATCGTGGTATGTACCTGGATTGTTTCAGCGTTACTCAATGGGCTCTTGAAAAGTTTAAAACTGGGCCCATTAAATCGTTTAGCAGGTGGTGCTTTTGGTTCCCTCAAAGGTCTATTGATTGTGCTGATCACTATGCAAGGTCTCGGGCCATGGGTAGAAAGCTCACCGCACTGGAAACAGTCTAAATTCGTACAAATTTTATTACCTTACGCACCTTTGGCAACTGAAATGTCCAAAGATGCGGCAAATCAAGCTTTACATCAAATGACATCCGAAGGTGCGTTGTTACATCGCCCTTCACCAGAAATGGACGAATCAGAACGTGCAGCTGTCACAGACCGTTCTGATCATTCGACGAAAAATCCTTTTTATTAATCGCTAGCTTGTCGCGAGGTTGCTATGTGTGGAGTTGTTGGGATAGCCGGTAAATCACCAGTGAACCAAATGTTATTTGATGCCTTAACGATGCTGCAACATCGAGGACAGGATGCCGCAGGAATCGTAACCTGCCACCAAGGGCGTTTATTTCTCCGCAAAGATAACGGTATGGTACGCGATGTATTCCATACCCGTCATATGCGTGCATTGCTTGGGAACTACGGGATTGGACATGTGCGTTACCCAACCGCAGGTTCATCAAGCAGTGCTGAAGCGCAGCCGTTCTATGTAAACTCTCCGTACGGGATTACCCTTGCACACAATGGTAACCTGACCAATGCCGCAGAAATTCATGATGACCTGTTTAAAACAGATTTACGTCACATGAATACGGATTCCGATTCAGAAGTTCTGCTCAATGTATTTGCGCATGAATTACAGAAGATTCGTACCTTAAATCCAACGCCAGACGATATTTTCCACACAGTTTCTCGTGTGCATGAACGTTGCAAAGGCGCTTATGGCGTGGTTGCCATGATTACAGGCCACGGCCTGGTTGGTTTCCGTGATCCGAATGGTATTCGTCCTCTGGTGTATGGTTCTCGCGAAACTGAACAAGGGACTGAGTATATTATTGCTTCTGAATCGGTTGCGATTACGGCGCTTGGTTTTAAAGTAGAGCGTGATATTGCGCCTGGCGAAGCTATTTTCATTGATGAGAATGGACAGCTGTTTAGCAAACAATGCGCTGCAAATCCTGAATATCGCCCATGTATTTTCGAATACGTGTATTTTGCTCGTCCAGATGCAACCATTGATGGTATTTCAGTGTATAAAGCTCGTTTAAAAATGGGTGAGAAGCTGGCGTATAAGATTTTGAAAGAATGGGGTGAGGAGCACGATATTGATGTTGTGATTCCAATTCCGGATACCAGCCGTACCTCTGCTTTAGAATTGGCAAATATTTTGGGTGTGAAATTCCGTGAAGGTTTTATGAAAAACCGTTATATCGGACGTACCTTCATTATGCCGGGTCAGCAACAACGTAAAAAATCAGTTCGTCAAAAATTGAACCCTGTAGAGCTTGAGTTTAAAGACAAGAATGTTCTATTGGTCGATGACTCGATTGTACGTGGTACCACATGTAACGAAATTATCCAGATGGCACGTGATTCTGGTGCGAAGAAAGTCTTCTTTGCTTCAGCTGCGCCAATGGTGAAATATCCAAATGTGTATGGTATTGATATGCCTGCGAAGGCTGAACTGATTGCATCAGGCCGTACAGTTGAAGAAATCCGTGAAAATATTGGTGCAGACCGTCTGGTTTTCCAAGACTTGGAAGATTTGAAAAATGCAGTTCGTACCAGCAAAGTGCCAGATTTAACTGAGTTTGATTGTTCAGTGTTTGATGGTATTTATGTGGCGGGTGGAATCGACAAGGATTACCTTGATAAACTCGAGCAAAAACGTAGCGACTCTGCAAAAAATAAACTAGATAGCTATATCGATGTGAATATTGATGCCGCTTCGGTTGATTTAACAGGAATCAAAGAAGAGTAATCATCTTAATCTATAGAAAAGCGGGAATTTCCCGCTTTTTTATTTTATGATAACGGATACGGAAGTCCTAAACAGAAACAATGTAATCAGGAAAATTTACATTGAGAGAAATGAGCCATTACTTAATCGAAAATAAGAATATTGCATGGTCAATGAGCTTTTGTTGGCTGGCGATGTTGTTGACTGTTTTTATTCTTAATCTAATTTTAGGTTTGGTCGTCCATTTCTTCGATTATACGCAGCCGATCTGGTGGCATGTTCTTAGTCCTTATTTTATTCTCTTGCTTATTTTTGTGTTGTTCTGGTCGGTTGGTGCAGAACTGTATGTACTACGTGAAGGCGGGCATTCGCTTGCCAAGCAATTAAAGGCCAGACGTCTGGTATTTGATGAAAGTACACCCGAAGAAAGTACGGCATTAAAAATTGTAGAGCAGGTGGCCAAAAGCTTCTCTATCGATCCTCCTGCGGTCTATGTTTTACCTGATGAAGTTGGTGTAAATGCTTTGACTGCTGGTTTTAGGTCGCAAGATATTGTGATTATCCTGACTTGGGGCGCTTTGCAAAATCTTGATGAGCTGGAACTGTATGGCTTGCTCAGTTATGAGTTCAATCAGATTTTATCTGGTGAAGCAGTTGAAAATACCAAGCTTAAACTTTTGTATAGTGGCCTAACGACCTTTAGCCAATGGGGAAGCAAGCTGGCTCAAGCGGGTTATAGTCCTTATGCAACGTCTTATCGCAATAAGTTTGAAACTATTTTTGTCGCGATAGGTGGGGTGATTTGGTTGATTGGAAGTTTAGGGATTTTAATTACCCGTGGAATTAAATATCTGACTTTAAGTGGGCGGACCTTTCGCAATGATCTTAAGACCATGCGATTGATGAATAATAATGCCAATATTCAAACCCTATTACGGATTTACGTACATCATTCGGGCTCGCAAATTCACAGTGCCTATTCTGAATCCATTTCGCATATGTGCTTTGCAAACTCATTGAGTCCACAAAGCTGGATGAATATTCATCCCAGTATTAAAGATCGAATCTATGAATTGAATCCGACTTTATTACAAGATTTACAATTAGAAAATCTAAGAAAATTACGTAATCGTCCTTTGTTTAGCTTGTTTCGTTCGCTGGAGGAAGAAACCGCTGACATTACGACGCCTTGGAGTTCACCACAGCCTTTACCACTATTACGTTTATCACCGATTAGTTTTGCGTTGAATGATGCGATTAAGCCGCTTAATCCAGAAATACGTAAAAATAAGAAACGTCCTGAACTCATTCAGCGTGCGATGCAAACCGCAACGGGTTCGCGAGAGGTAATGGTTGCGATTTTAATGATCCGTCAATATCGCGAATTTATTCCACAGGATGCACCTGTCAGCCATGCCATTGTCGATGCTTTATTGAATCTGGATGGGCGTATTCATGTGCAAATTTTCCATGATGCCTGTAAGAATATTGGGCACATGCCAGCCAGTATTGCCCGTCAATTTCTGACGAAGTTGGCGTGTATTATTCAGGAAGATGGGGAAGTAGGGTTATTGGATGCCTTATTGCTTGAACGGGTTAAAAATGAGCTCAATTTAATGCCCGCCCATCTACCTGCTGCTTTTGAAGATGTGAAATCTCAGATTGTGCATCTGATTGATGCCTTGTTGCATGTCCAGCAAATCAACAGTCCGAATCAACTTGAAGTACGTGAACGTATTTTGCAACTGCTTTTGACTGAAGAGGAAATGCAAACCTATGCGGATATTTCAGATGAGCCATTGGATCTGGCTGAAATCCTGAATGATGTGTCAGGGTTGTTATTACGGGATCGTCTCAATATTTTGTCCATTGCAGAAAGATGCCTCTGGAATGACCGTATTATTACCCAAGATGAGTTAGATGTTTTAGAACTTTTATATTGGCGTCTGGGTTTTGATACGCATGAAGTGGTCGAACAAATGCAAAAGAAAAATAGTCTGATGATTATTTAAGAGATATTTATGTACATGCGTCCTTTTTTGATAAAAACGTTACGTGACAATCACATAAAATGATGCCATTTCAAGGTAAGCTTGCCGTTTATTTTTATTCTTGTATTACGTGCTTTTGAGTAATTTATGGAACATATTGAAATTTTAAAAGCCTTATTTTTAGGCTTTATTGAGGGTTTAACCGAATTCCTACCCATTTCAAGTACAGGTCATTTGATTTTATTTGGTCATATGATCGACTTTCATTCAGATGACGGTCGTGTTTTTGAAGTTGTGATTCAGCTTGGTGCGATTCTGGCGGTATGCTGGTTATATCGACAAAAGATTTTTGACTTAGTCAAAGGTTTTTTTAGTGGCGATGCAGAAGCGCGACATTTTGCTTTTAGTGTTTTATTGGCGTTTATTCCTGCGGTGGTGATTGGAGTATTTGCAGTCGATTTTATTAAGAGTGTCTTGTTTAGTCCTCTTGTGGTTGCAGTCGCTTTAATTGTCGGTGGCCTGATCATTTTCTGGGTAGAATCAATTAAATTTGATCATAAAACTACGGATGCGACCAAGATTACCTATAAGCAGGCTTTTCTGGTGGGTTGTGCGCAGTGTGTGGCCATGATTCCGGGAACCTCGCGTTCAGGTGCAACTATTGTCGGTGGCATGTTCTCGGGCTTGTCTCGTAAAGCAGCAACCGAGTTTTCCTTCTTCTTGGCGATGCCAACCATGTTGGGTGCAGCGGTATTTGACTTGGCACGTAATGCTGATGTACTAACGCAAGACAATATGCTGAATATTGCAGTGGGTTTTGTAGCTGCCTTTATTTCGGCACTGTTTGTGGTCAGCGCATTGGTAAAATTTGTTGAACGACATACATTACGTGCGTTTGCTTGGTACCGTATTGTTCTCGGTATTATTTTGTTGTTTGTTTTCCTATAAAAAATAAAAAACTCTCCCTTTTTGCAAATGCGAAAAGGGAGATTCTCAGTTAAGATTCCCATCTCTTATTTCTAATCTTTCATATTCCTATATGGGTTCGACTGCAAGATGACAATAGCTAAAATGAATGCCCGTGACTTAATTATTGATTTGCTTCTGGGGCTACAAGGTCGTGCGATTTCAATTAAGCAGATTATTGTCGCGGCAAGACTATTCGATATTAGTGAGAACAGCATTCGCGTGGCGGTTACTCGTTTATCGAGTGATGGCGTCATAGAAGCGATTGAGCGCGGCGTGTATCAGTTTACAGTGCAGTCGCATGAATGGGCTGATGTCATGTTGAATCGTAAACAAGGGATTAAACAGACCAAGCGCTGGAATCATCAATATCTGGCGGTATTTACCGGTGAGTTGGGGCGTGTTGATCGTACTGCTTTAAATCGTCGGGAAAGAGCATTAAAACATTTCGGTTTTAAAGAGCTGGAACAGGGAATTTATATTCGTCCAGATAATCTGGCGATTGGCTTTGATCAGTTATTTTCAGAATTAAAATCTTCAGGTTTAGAAGAGACCGCAAAAATCTGCCAAATTAACCATTTTGATGCGACAACTTTAGCGAATTTGCCAAAACTTTGGGCGACCCAGATATTAAACCAGAATTATGAGAAATATTGTCAGATGATTCAGCAATGGTTAGCGACTGTACCGCAACTTTCCTTAGAGGATGCCGCTCGAGAGTCGTTATTACTTGGACGACAAACGATTTCTTTATTGATGAATGATCCTTTGTTACCAGAAGATTTTGTCGATGTACAGCTCCGACAACAGTTTGCTGAAAGTGTGCAACGTCTTGATCAGACAGGTCTGGATGCATGGCGTAAATTCTATGAAAATCATGTCGAGTAAATATTGATTACAAATATTACATATAATTTAATTTTAATTTATTGACAGAAATATTACTAAGTTTAAAATAAAAATATAAATTGTGTAGTTTTATAAGAATAGAACACATTCAGGCAGGATAGAGAGATGAATACACGCGTTGCAATTAGTGACTTATTCAGTAGAGAGGAAATTACTGAACTCACCGCTAAATCAGATTTGCATGGCAGTTGGGCTGTGTTCTCAACGTGGGCAGTCATTGGTGGGACTTTTGCTGCAGTAGCGAGCTCATGGGAATATTTACCTGCATGGGGTAAATTGCTGATGTGTATTGCTGCATTGGTCATTTTGGCGGGACGTCAATTGGCATTGGCAATTATCATGCATGATGCATCTCATCAAAGTCTGTTTAAAACCAAATGGCTCAATGACACTTTAACTGACTGGTTATGTGCACGTCCGATCTGGAATGATCTGCATAAATATCGTGCTCATCATATGCGTCATCACAGTAAAACCTCAACAGTGGATGATCCTGATTTATCCCTTGTGACGGGCTTTCCGACCTCTAAGAAATCTTTAATGCGTAAATTTATGCGTGATTTATCAGGAGTGACTGGATTTAAATTTGCGGTTGGTCGTGTGCTGATGGATATTGAGAAAATGGAGTGGACGGTTTCTAATGATCGTCGCTGGATTTCTCAGGAAGGCAAACACTGGACTGATTATCCGAAAGCATTCTTGAAAAATAGTAGTGGGGCAATTGCCACCAATGCAGCGTTACTTTCAGCCCTATGGGCAGCAGGTCATCCTAAACTTTATGCATTGTGGGTTGTGGCATATTTAACACCATTTCCTTTATTTCTCAGAGTTCGTTCAATGGCAGAGCATGCTGGCATGGCGAGCAGTCCTTGTGCTTTAACCAATACCCGTACCACCAAAGCAGGCTATCTTGCACGCGCTTTGGTTGCACCGATTAATGTTAACTATCATAAAGAACATCATTTGATGGCTGCGGTACCTTACTTTAAACTGCCAAAAGTGCATCAAATGCTACGTGAACGTGGTCATGTGGGTGAACCGCCAAGCTATTGGCAGGTATTAAATGAGCTTTCTAATCAGGCTGATTAGATGGGAAACTCAAGCATTACAGTTTAAGAAAGATATAGCTGGAACAATAGGAATAATGCATGGCAGCAACAAAAGATGAAATTATGGGATTTTTGGCGCAGGAATTTCCGCAAGCGTTGATGAAAAGTACCATTGAAGAGATTACACCAAGAGGTGCACAGCTGCTTTATCGTGTTGATGCAGGAGATTTGCGGCCGGGACAGACGGTTTCAGGGCCGACTTTAATGCTGGTTGCAGATTACGTGCTGTATATTGCCATTCTGGGACATTTAGGTCTGGTCGCGATGGCCGTGACCACCAATATGACCATTAACTTTTTTCGTAAACCAAATGGCAATCGCGATCTTCGAGCTGTCTGTAAGTTGATCAAAGTGGGTAAAACCTTAGTTACAGGCGAGGTCTGGTTGTATTCGCTGGATGATGAAGAACCAGTAGCACATGTGATTGGAACTTATGCGCTTCCACAAAAACCAACTCATTAATTCTTAAAACGAACGGATTAATGAGTTGATTTAAATCATCTACTCGGTTTTTATTGACTGCAAATCTATTAAAAAAATAAATCGCGTCATAGGATCACGCCGCTAAATCAGGTGAGATGAATAGATAATAAATCTTATCTGGGAAGAACGAGATGATAATTAAAAACGGTTTGATTGCTTTGGCCTTACTTGGATTTGCAGTTGCGACTCAGGCCAAGCAAACAGTGTGTGTATTCGATCCTGTGGGTAAATCGGGTGATGCTTTTGCATTGGCAAAGGACTATGCGCTTGAAGCCAAGAAATGGGGTGCGGATATCGATTTACGTGCTTATGTCGATGAACGTGTTGCCGCAGAAGATTTGAAAGTTGGACAATGCGATGGTGCGATTATCAGTGGTTTACGGGGGCGACAGTTCAATAAATATGTCGGTTCTCTGGATGCAATTGGCGCATTAACCGATTTAAAAACGGCAATTTTAGCCTATCAAATTTTGTCAAAGCCGCAAGCTGCAAAAAGTATGGTCAATGGGCCTTATGAAATTGCCGGGCTTGGCACGATTGGGCCTGCTTATCTGTTTGTTTCTGACCGCAGTATCAATACATTAGCCAAGGCTGCGGGGAAGAAAGTCGGGGTGTTTGCCTATGATGAGGCACAACCGAAGCTGGTCGCTCAAGTCGGTGCCCAAGCAGTTTCTGTAGATGTGACCAATGCAGGTGCAAAATTTAACAATCATCAGATTGATATTGTCCCAGCACCGATTGTTGCCTATAAGCCCTTTGAGCTTTATAAGGGTTTGGGAGATAAAGGTGGAATCGTAAAATTTCCACTCACTCAAATTTCAGCAAATTTTATTATTCGCAAAGATAAGTTTCCAGCAGGATTTGGACAAAAGTCACGTGAATGGGTAGCAGGTCAACTCGGTCGTACTTTTAATATTATCGCCAAATATGAAAAGGAAATACCTGCAAAATACTGGATGAATATTTCACCTGAAGAGCAGGTGAATTATATGAAAATGATGCGTGAGGCACGTATTGCACTGACCAAAGCTGGTATCTACGATCCCAAAATGATGAACTTCTTGAAGAAGGTTCGCTGTAAACAAAATCCAAATAGTTTTGAATGTGCACTGAATGATGAATAAATCATGAATCAGGCTCGGTATAACCCTCTTTATTGATTGTAATTTAGAGGGTTTTTGCTTTTTAATCTGGCAATAAATTTTAAAAAACATAACAACAATGCTGTATGCGAAAGTGCGAGAACATGCTACAAATAAACCTGTCCAAATTTATTTGTACCCACGATTTTTAACTTATATGACGATACCGCCCGACTTAATACCTTTATCGCAAATTGAGTCAAATCAAGAACATATTTTAGCGATCAAGCGTAATGATTTAGTGCCTTTATTAAACGATCCACATCGTTTAAATCATTATGCAGATCATTTGGTGCAAGCACAGAGTGTCCTGCTCAATGGCGTTGATCCAAAGCTGAATCAGCAACTGAGCGAAGTGATTAGTCAGATTATTCAGCAGCTTTCGGTTTCAAAAAAATATCTGGGTGGGCGTCGCTTCAATGCATTGCAAAAATGGTTGGGGATTGATGTCGAATATGATGCTGGGCAAGTCAAATATGTCAAAGATTTAGATCGTTTGATTAATGAAGCCAATCATTTGAGTCAGCGCTTACAGATCGAAATCCAGAAATCCCAATCACGTTTGCAGCAGGCATTCGGTTTGCGCGAGCAGATGGCAGCTTATATTCAGGCCGCAGATGAGTTTTTAAAAGAATATCCTCAATTTAGCAAACTGCAGGTGCTGGACCATTTTGTTGAGCGACTTTCGAAAAAAGTGAATACGTTACAAACTTTGCAGAGCAGTAATGATATTGCGATGAAGCAAATGCAATTGTCCCAACATTTGTCCTTTAGTCTTTTAGACCGTTTTAAAGAAGCGCAACAGGTCTTAATTCCTGCATGGCAATATCATTTGAAGCAAAGTCGTGAGTCCAGTTCATCGGCGACCATTGAGCAACTGGACAAGAGTCGAGAAAACTTGATTCAGAATTTGAAAAAATCATTACAGAAATAAGAGGGGAATATCATGTCAGATTCAGAACTTAGCAAAGTATCTCATGAACTTGAACTCAAGCCTGAGCAACGTTTTGAGCAACTCAATCTAAAAGAATTGGGTTTACAGCCACAAGACCTTGCCGAAGTGATGGATGCCCATAAAGAGTTGGCAGAAATTAGCACGACTGTTGTGGCGGAGTACGGTAAAAATATTGCCAATAAGACCTCGACTTATACCGATGAGTTATTAAGTCTGGTGCAAAATAAAGATCTGGATAGCACGGGGCAAAAACTCAACGAAGTGGTTCAGGTGGCTCAGCAACTAAATACTTCAAGTATCCTGAATAAATCAAAAAGCTCAGGTTTTTTTGGTGGCTTACTGAGCAAACTTAAGGGCGCCAAACAAAATTTTGACCAGCATTTTAATACCACCAAAGAACAAATTGATGTGTTGGTTAAGGAAATTGAAAGTTCGCAATCAGGCTTGAAGGCGCGAGTTGGTACGCTTGATAAAATGTTTGATGCCGTACAGGATGAATATAAGCAGTTGGGCGTATACATTGCAGCGGGTCAATTGAAGCAGCAAGATATCCAGCAGCAGATTTCAGCATTGACCTCTCAAGAGCAGGATCAGCAGACCACGCAGCAGATTTATGACCTGAATCATTTGTCCAATAATCTTGAAAAGCGGGTGAGTGATTTACAGGTTTTACAACAGTCTGCCATGCAAACATTGCCAATGATCCGCATTATCCAGTCGAATAACCTGATGCTGGTGGATAAGTTCTATGCGATTAAAAACATCACTTTACCAGCTTGGAAAAATCAGATTAGTCTGGCGATTTCATTGCAAGAGCAGAAGAATAGCGTGCAGCTTGCCAAAGCCATTGATGACACCACCAATGAGCTATTACGTCGTAATGCCGAGTTACTTCATCAAAACTCGGTTGATACAGCGAAAGCGAATCAGCGTTCAGTGATTGATGTGGAAACACTTGAACATGTTCAAAACACCCTCATTAAAACAGTAAACGATGTGATTCAGATCCAGAAAGAAGGCATGCAGAAACGTGCAGAAGCAACGACACGTTTACGTGCATTGCAGGATAGTTTGAATCATTTGGTGCTGGAGAATAGTCAGCCACCTCAATCTTGATACGATTAATTTTTGAAGGAAAGATCATTGTCACCGATAGACGACTTTAGTGTACAGCCGCTTGATCAGCGTTTAGATGTGTTAAAAAAACGTCAGCGTCATTTAATGATCTGGTTTTTTCTGACCAGTACTCTAGCGGTTGTTACCATTGCATCGCTGTTTTTTCAGAAAGAATTTATCTATCGTTTCTTTGATCTTTCTATGCAGGTTCAGGCGCTAGATTTGCCTTATCATGTACAGGAATTAATTCCTTTTAAACAGCCTGTCGATTATTTCTTTAATTTATTGTCATGGTTTGGCTGGCTGTTTTTAAAAATATTTGTCTCATTTCTTGGTGCTTTTTTTCTTGTGAGCTGGGCGAAAAAAATCAAGTTTTTTCAGCAGCGTTTTCAAGCATGGACACAGCGCTTTCTAGCATGGATTATTTCGTTTATCTTGCTTTGGTCTGGTTTGAGTTACATTCAGTATGACTGGAAAGATGAAACCAAACAGGCCTATCAGCAGTGGATGAGTTATCAAAATAATATTGTGGAAAGTCAGATTGCGCAGGATTTACAGCAAGCTGATATTTCTGCGACTGAAAAAGCCTATGTCTTGGCGCAAGTGGCCTTATTACATCAACCTGTTGATCGTAAGACCGCCAATATCTATGTGAATCAGCTGATTGATGCTGAAAAAAATGATCCGCTTTTGTTTAAAAAATACGATTTTAAACCTGAGCAGTTGTGGGTGATGCAGCAGGAACTTTATGGCAAAAGTATTACCGCACTTACACAACCGCTAGATCTACGTGCCCAGCAGGCTGAGCGTGTTTCCCATATTGTGACTGTCATTTTGTGGGGAATCGTCATATTGGTCTTGGCTTTAAGCGCAGTTTTATATGTGCTGGCCAAACATTTGAAAAATCGTAGAAATCGAATCAGTCAAAAACTTGATTATTAATGCATTTTTATGATCAGAATGTATTCTAGCGGGTAGAGCCATTTACCCTTGAGCTAGCCCGCTCAAGATGTATCAGATAGTTTGATTTGTTTTTGATAGGTTTATTCGATCAAAATAATAAAAACATACTGTTTTACCTATTTATGGTTTTTGCGTACTATAGCCTCATTGAATGAATTTACTGATTTAAAAGTCTTAGGGTTTGGAGTAATACATGTTAGATCAAAATATTAAAACTCAATTAAAAGCTTATTTAGAACGTTTAGAAAGTCCGATTGAACTGGTTGCTGCTTTAGATGACTCAGATAAAGCAGAAAAAATCAAAGAACTCGTAACGGAAATCGCGGAACTTTCTGACCAAGTTACGGCGCGTTTTGACGGTTCAAACGTTCGCCGTCCTAGCTTCGGTGTAGCGAAAGCAGGCGAACAACCGCGTGTGTTCTTTGCTGGCTTACCGATGGGACATGAGTTTACTTCTTTGATCTTGGCATTATTACAAGTCTCTGGTTATGCACCGAAAGTGTCTGATGAAGTCTTGACTCAAATCAAAGGCTTAAACTTGACTGCAAACTTTGATGTGTTTGTTTCATTGAGCTGTCATAACTGTCCAGATGTAGTACAAGCACTTAACCTCATTGCAATCAATAACCCAAATACCACAGCGACCATGATTGATGGTGCTTTCTTCCAAGACGAAGTAGAAGAACGCAAAATTTTGGCTGT
>NZ_LRPD01000021.1:0-1931 GCF_001605865.1 Acinetobacter sp. NRRL B-65365
AAGAAAAAAACCAAGCAATGGAGATGGTGGCTTTTCGCCATTTTTGCATTTTTAATTTTTATTATTTTACAAATTCCAGCGACATGGTTAATTGCAAAATTCTCAAAAGATAATCAAATATTACATAATGTCAGCGGCAATATCTGGCAGGGGCAGGCAGATTGGCAACGTGGCCAGCTGCGAGGTTCAGTTCATTGGAAAACCCGTCCTTTAGATTTGTTGTTGTTACGTCTGGGCGCAAATCTTGATATCCATAGCGGCAATACGCAATTCAGTGGGGTATTCGGTTATGGTTTAGGTCAAAAAATCATGATCAAGGATCTTCAAGGCGCTATTTCTCCTGAAACATTAAAGTATTTTGCCAATTGGCAATGGCCTGAAAATTCTATTCAATTGAAAGACGTACAATTTAACTATCAAAAAGAAAAAGGGTTTAGTGCTGCGCAAGGTCAATTGAACTGGGGTGGCGGGGCATTGAGCTATACCTTTGGTCAGCGTCAAGACCGTATGAATATGCCGTCATTGGTGGCTGAGATAAAAGATGAGAACGGCCAACTCCAGATTGATATTCGTGATCAGCGTAGCCAGAAAATGGGAAATCTCAGCTTAGATGCCAACTTGATGTTAGATGTGCAGTTGACGCAACGGATGTTGTTGAATATTCCCTCCTATCAGGGTAAAGCTGGACTAGATACCTATGTAATTAGTTCACGCCAGCCGTTGTTGCAGGGTGGTTTCTGATGAAAGCAATTACTCAAAAAATGCAACAATTGCGTTGGCAGAAGCTTGATAAGTTAAGTGGCCTGATTCTGGCTTTACTGATTTTATGGTTATGCTGGAAGTTAGCTTCATTGTTCTGGTGGGTGGTTGCACCGCCACAACCGATGCAGTTTGATCGGGTGGAACTCGGTTCGCAGCAAGCCCAGGTTCCAAACATCAGCTCATTTGCTTTATTTAATGAGCCAGCGGCAGCTTCGGCAGATGATAATGTCAATCTGGAGTTGCAAGGTGTATTGCTTGGTCACCCAAATCACTTGTCTTCTGCGGTCATTAAAATGAATGATACAGCTGAACGCTATCGAGTAGGTGAAACGGTGGGCTCAACCTCGTATCAACTCTCCGAAGTGTATTGGGATCATGTGATTTTGCGACAAGCTAATGGCGCAACACGAGAAGTCAAATTCAAAGGATTGGACAATGGTTTATATCAACCGGCAGCACCTGTTTTAAATAATGGATCGAGTGTCCCGCCAGCAGCAGCGCCTGCGCCTACCCAGAGCTCCCCTCAATCTGCACTTGGACAGGCAATCCAGCAAATGCAGGATAACCGAGAGCAATATCTGAAAAATATGGGCGTAAGCAATGGCGGGGATGGCTATGAAATATCGGACAAGACGCCGTCGAATTTAAAAAATACCTTAGGTTTACGTTCGGGTGATCGTATTTTATCGATCAATGGACAAACCGTCGGGCAAGGACTCAACGAAGTACAATTATTAGAGCAAGTACGTCGTGAAGGGCATGCCAAAATAGAAATAAAACGTGGTGATCAGGTGATGACCATACAACAAAGTTTTTAGTGATCACACGTCACATATCAGTTAGGAATAAGTGCAGGTTATGGCTTTCTTGAATCATCAACGTCCACTTTGGGCATTACTTGCCGCAGCACCTTTGGTAGCGACAATCAGTACCCATGCGCAAGCACAAACATGGAAGATCAATCTACGTGATGCGGACTTAACAGCATTTATTAATGAAGTTGCTGATATTACAGGTAAGAACTTTGCTGTTGATCCGCGTGTACGTGGCAATGTGACGGTTATTTCCAACAAGCCGCTGAATAAGGATGAGGTTTACGACCTGTTCTTGGGCGTGCTCAACGTCAATGGTGTGGTAGCACTTCCTTCGGGAAATACGATCAAACTGGT